>JBHEKZ010000518.1:0-2864 GCA_041859025.1 Melioribacteraceae bacterium
GAGCCAATGCGATTGAACTGGAAATCCTTCCCGGTAGACTTCATCGCTTCTTTGATTCCACTTTCCAAGTATGAAGATTTTTCTTCAAGCATACCATATATAGCCGGGTTATTTTTTATTTGGCTAAGCGCAGCAAATCCGGCATTCATTGCCAAAGGGTTTCCACTCAATGTTCCGGCTTGATAAACCGGACCGCTTGGTGAAATCACTTGCATAATTTCTTTCTTGCCGCCATAAGCGCCAACAGGCAAACCACCGCCAATTATTTTTCCAAAAGTTGTAAGGTCAGGCTCAACACCTAAGATTTCTTGCGCTCCTCCTTTTGACAATCTGAACCCGGTCATCACTTCATCAAAGATCAAGACTATCTTTTCTTCATCACAAACTTTTCTCAGTTCTCTGATGAACTGGTCACTTGCTCTTACAGTACCCATATTACCAACAACCGCTTCAATAATTATCGCCGCAATCTCTCCCTTATTCTCTTCAATTAATTTCTTCACAGAATTGATGTCATTGAAATCAGCAACAAGTGTATCTGCTGCGTTTTTCTTAGTAACACCGGGACTAGTAGGCACACCAAATGTTAGAGCGCCGGAACCCGCCTTAATTAGAAAGAAGTCTCCATGACCATGGTAGCAGCCTTCGAACTTGATAATTTTTTCTTTGCCGGTATATCCGCGAGCCGCGCGAATTGCACTCATCGTAGCTTCAGTTCCGCTGTTAACCATTCTAACCATTTCTACTGAAGGAACAAGTTCTGAAATCAATTTAGCCATCTCAACTTCAATTTCAGTCGGCGCACCAAAACTTGTTCCGTTTTGAATTGCTTTTAAAAGAGCTGAAATAATGAATTCCGGATTATGTCCAAATAAATGTGGTCCCCAACTTCCTATGTAGTCTATGTATTCATTTCCATCTACATCATAAATTTTTGAGCCGCTTCCCTTCACAATAAATCTAGGAGTACCGCCTACGGATTTAAATGCTCGAACCGGAGAATTAACTCCGCCCGGTATATATTTTTTTGCTTCTTCAAAAAGTTTTTCACTTCTATCGTATTTCATATTACCTCTTTATATAAAATTTGCGATTAAACTATTGCCTTAAACTTTGGTAAATATCTCCAAATAGCTGCTATAAACACAAAAAGAACTATGGCATTAACTAAAACAGCCATTGCCGATCCGAAATGTTCAGCCAACATTCCCGTCCACAAAGCACCTAACGGCATGAAACCGAAAAACGCAAAGCTGTATATCCCCATAATCCTTCCTCTGTATTCTTCCGAGATAAGTGACTGAGTTATTCCATTGGCTAAATTATTAATTGCAATCAAACCAACTCCAACTCCGAAAAGTAAGATACAAGACAACAAGAAAGTAGAATTCAATGAAAACAAAAGCATAAAAAGTGGTAGAGTAAATAATCCAGCTACGAAAACTTTACCACGCAAAATATTTCTGCTTTGCGAGGCAATCACTAAAGAACAAACAACTGCGCCAACTCCTCTAGCAGCTTGCAACAAACCATTTGTCGCGGCATCTCCGTGAAGTATTTTTACTGCCCAAGCCGGAATTACGGTCATCATACCAATGCCAAACGCGCTGCTCATTCCAATTATAATCATCAAAAGCATAATTATCTTTTGTTTTTTTAGATATGAAAAACCGCTAATTAACTCTTTCATTGTAGATTTTGCAGACGGTTTTACGAAAACATTTTCAAAACGCATTATCATCAAATTATAAATCACAGCAAGAAAAGAAACCGCGTTAATAGTAAAGCACCAAGCTGGGCCGAATACTGCATAAGTTAATCCAGCAATAGCAGGACCAATTGCAGCACCGGAGTGAAACATAGTTGAATTCAAAGCGATCGCATTAAACATATCTTCTTTTGGAACAAGCTCGTTAACAAATGCTTGCCTTGCAGGTGCTTCAAAAGCGTTTGCAACACCAAGTAAAAAGGCCAGAAGAATAATATGCCATGGTTGAACAAGATTTGTAAATATAAGAAATGCCAAAATGGCTGCCAGAATCATCATCACAATTTGTGTAACAATTAGTATATCTCTTCTATGATATCTATCGGCAAATACACCGGCAAAAATCATAAATAACCAAGTTGGTATTCCATTTGCAAAACCAACATAGCCTAAAAATGCCGGTGAATGGGTAAGTTGATAAATGAAAAACCCTTGAGCCGTAATTTGCATCCAAGATCCCAGCAAGGAAACTATCTGCCCCCAAAACCATAATCGGTAATTACGATGCTTTAGAGCAGCAAATGTTTGTTTATATTTTTCTCCTTTATTGGCTATCAAAACTTTTTCTCAAGAGTAGAACTTCATTAAAGGATCTTTGCGACATCTTTTGCAAAGTAAGTTAAGATCATGTCGGCTCCGGCACGTTTTATTGCCATCAGCGATTCCAACATAACTCTTTTTTCATCTATCCAATCATTATTTCCAGCTGCTTTAATCATTGCATACTCTCCGCTTACTTGATATGCTGCAGTCGGCATTTGAAATTTCTCTTTCACTCGCCAAATAATATCCAAGTAGGCGCCTGCAGGCTTAACCATAATAATATCAGCGCCTTCTTCTACGTCACTCTCGGCTTCGCGCAGTGCTTCGTTTGTATTTGCAATATCCATTTGATGTGATTTTCTATCGCCAAATGCCGGTGTAGATTCCGCTGCATCTCTAAGTGGTCCATAATAGCCGGAGGCATACTTTACTGCGTAGCTCATAATTGGTATTTCATAAAATCCTTTTTCATCAAGAGCTTTTCGAATTGCGCCAATCCTTCCATCCATCATATCAGACGGAGCGATAATGTCAGCGCCGGCTTCAGCATGAG
>JBHEKZ010000238.1:0-3256 GCA_041859025.1 Melioribacteraceae bacterium
CAGCTGGACCTTTTAATTATACGGTCCAAGTCGGCACAAGCCAAAATGATTTCAGCAACCCTAATTTATTAGTTAACGCTACAATTACAAGCTATGGTGTTGGAACGTATCCAATAAACACATCTGTCGGCTTAATACAGGGTGTAACTTATTACTGGCGTGTAGGTGTTAATGGAACTTATTCTTCTGTATGGAGCTTTTCTCCTTATAATTACGGAGGAGTTACAACCTACAACATTACAGCAATTGCTGATGCGCACGGATCAATTTCGCCTTCTGGAAGTTTAACAGTTGCTCGCGGTGCTTCCAGAACATTCGTAGTTGTACCAGATCCTGGTTATTCAATCAGCGATTTACTTGTTGATAATTTTTCAGTTGGGGCACTCAGCAGCTATTCATTCACTAACATAACATCATCACATTCTATACGTGCAACCTTTGCCCAGATTCCTGTTTATGATACCGTGTTCGTGTCAATTTCTGGAAGTGATGCCGATGGTGATGGAACAAAGTTAAAACCGTATCGCAAAATTCAACGCGGACATGATAAATCAAAACCGGATGGAATTGTTTATGTGTATGATGGAGCTTATTTAGAAGATGTAGTACTTACAAAACCAATTAAAATTGTTGGCCAGAGCACCCCATCAACTAGATCTTTTATTGTTAGGGCTAACGACATCACTATTAAGAACTTTAATGTAACTCAATCATCGCCAGGCCCCGGAATTCAAAAAATAGGATTGGAATCTTATAATCATCTTGAAAATTTAAAAATTGAAAATGTTCGTGCATACAATAATGCAGAAATGGGACTGCTACTTATCAATATAGATAATGTTGAAGTTAAGAATTGCAATTTTTACGGAAATGACATGGGAGGTATTTCGATTATCAATTGCAAAAATGTCTCATTATCAAATATTGGTTTAGATGACAACCTTAGAGGTCTAGCTGTTTATAACACTAACGATATTACAATAAATCAATTGTTTGCTCAGGATAATGGTAAAGCTTATTTGGCGCTATACCCAGATAAGAACGGTCTGATGTTCTCTCTCTGCAACAACATCTCTCTTACTTCTGTTATATCAAATAAAAACGAAGAGCAGGGAATCAAATTCGAAGATTGCAGTATCATAAAACTTAATAATGTTTCTGCAAATAATAACATTACTGATGGACTTGCTTTCATAGAATCAGATCAGATTACTTATAATACTGGAACTGTTAGCAAGAACGGTACAACAGTGGATGATAATGGAATTGAAATTGTTGGCTGCGACAAGTTAAATTTTAATACTGTTGCTGTTAATGAGAATTTCAACATTGGTATTCTTTTCGATCTTTTTTATAAGGGCGTTTATAAGTGGGACCCAACAATACCAATCCCGGCACCATTACCAAGAAATTATTATGGTCCAACAACTGACGTTTCATTCACTGATGTAACAGCGAATTTGAATGGTAGTCATGGTATTTACGGATTACATTTAAGTTATGCTACATTAACGAACCCAACTTTAATAGGTAACCTCGGCTCAGGATTTGAAATAGATGCGGCTCATCATATTTATTTAGTAGGTGGAAAATATGATAGTAACCTGAATGGTATCGCTTTGAAACCGACAATCAATGTGCATCCTATTGCGCCAAAACTAAGTACAGATGAAATAACAAACTTCTCTTTAACAGGTGATGCGAGCGTTTCCAACAATACAGCTAGCGGAATTGAAATTACACCTGCAGTTGGTACAAAAGTTACCGAACCGCTTTTCTACGGTAAGTTTAGTCTGCAGAACAATGGTGTTGTAGGTTTGAAGATCGGCGGCAAAGTTACAAATCCAATTTTTAGTGGACTCTATTTCAAAAGCGCGACAACTCAAGGAGTTGAAATTTATGACTTGGCCGGTACTGATATCGTTTCCGGTGTAAAGATCAATAATTCTTTCTTTGATGGATACAGTGCTTTAGTTCCAGGACACGCCGCCATATCTTTAGCAAATGTTCCACCAGCCATGTTATATTCAGTTAGTAATGTAGATGCAAAGAATAATGTTTTTGTTGGTGCGGCAGATCAAAATGCTGTTGAAAGTATGATTTTTGATAAAACAGATGTAGGTCTATTCGGCAAAGTAACGACAACGGGATGGACATCCGGGCAGCCTTCAATTAAGATTGGATTAGCATCCGCATATACAGCTGCGCTGGTTACAATTCCAATTACTCTTGATATTTCTGCTCAGCCGTTGAGTTTTACACAGTTAATGGGAAAAATTACTTTTAACGAGCACAAACTAAGATATAAGTATACAACCTATGGTGCCGGAACAATTATTCATGATGCCGGCTGGGGAATTGTATTCGACCATACTTCAACAGACGAATTACGATTCATCACTTTTGGTTTTAATGCAATTAACACAAGCGGCGTTTTGTTTAGTGTGACATTCGAAGTTGCTGATGTAGCAGACGGCTCTGAGAATGTTTCCGGTTTAGCTGCTGATTGGACAATCAATGGTGGTTTAGCTCCATTTGTAGTTTACAATGGTAAAATTACTTACAGTGCAAGCCCTGGTAAATCGATTATGAAAGGCGATCCGACAATGAATTTTGCTGTTGATAACGGAGATTATATTGCCGTTCTTAATCATGTAAATGGAATAACACTTACCGGGCAAGCATTTCTGAATGCTGATGTAAATAAGGATTCGAGAGTAGATGAACTTGATGCTGCCGACATATTCGCTTATATCAATACAGGCGTTTGGCCTGGTACTTCAACACCTCCGCTTGGCGACTTGTCTTTTGCACGTGCTTCAGTTGATCAGCAAGGTATACTCAGATTCCCAATTACTTTAAACAATAGTTCGAATGTTAGAAGTTTGCAAATTGAATTTAAGTATGACGATTCTAAACTTGATTTCAGAAATTTCATTCAATTGATGCAAGGGAAAGATTATTTTGTTGAAGCACAAACAGTCGCTAAAGGAACAACAAAGCTATTGTTTACAACTTCCAGTAAGAGTGGTGGAAACTTAGTACCGGCAGAACTATTCTTTAATCTTAAGAATGCTACAAACACTTCTGGATTGATAAAATCTACTTATTCAATAAATGGCGCTACAGCCAAAGTTGGACCATCTTACGGTTCAAGTTCTCTAACAGATGTCGAACAGGAAAAAGAAATTCCTACTGTATTTTCAGTAGAACAAAATTATCCGAATCCGTTTAATCCTACTACAACCATTAAGTA
>JBHEKZ010000244.1:0-2864 GCA_041859025.1 Melioribacteraceae bacterium
AGTACATTAAGACTACTAACTTATCATTTAGTGAAGGAAGGTTCTTTAACGAACTTGAGAGCAACGGCGGTAGAAACGTCATTGTACTTGGAAGCGAAATTGCCAAAACTCTTTTTCCGCAGGGATATGCTCTTGAACAAGAAGTTCGTGTAAAAGGGCATAAGTTCAGGGTTGTTGGAGTTCTTGAAGAACAGGGAAGCTGGGTTATGGGAAATTTCAACCCGGATAAGCAAGTGTTTATACCAATCCAGAATATCTTCAAATACTTCCAAGGTGAAAGCTTTAGAAGCGTAACAATTAATGTACGCGCGAAGAACAGCCAAATGGTTGAAGCAACTAAAGAAGAAGCAATTGGTTTGATGAGACGTGTCCGCGGTTTAGCTTATAACGAAGAGAATGATTTTTCTGTTAATCAACAAGAGGGATTGCTGAATACAATCAACGAAACAGTTGGTGTTATCCAAATTGCCGGTTTGTTCATAACAGGACTCTCGCTGTTTGTTGGCGCAATCGGAATTATGAATATCATGTTTGTTTCTGTAAAAGAAAGAACAAAAGAAATCGGAATTCGTAAAGCCATCGGCGCCAAGAGAAGATCAATTCTTGGCCAGTTCATTACCGAGTCTGCTGTGATCTGCCTGTTTGGCGGCTTAGTCGGTCTTGGTATAGCGACAATTCTTAGTTTGATTGTAAATCAGTTTCTACCAACATCAGTTCAAGTTGATGCAGTAATATTAGCGATTGTTATATCAATATTAACCGGAGTTCTATCCGGATTTGCGCCGGCTTATACTGCCGCAAAATTAGATCCGGTTGAAGCCTTGAGGTACGAATGAGAATTGCAGAAATTATTTTGGTTGCGCTTTCGTCATTGCGCGCAAATAAATTGAGATCCGTTTTAACCATACTTGGAATTGTTGTTGGAATATTTTCAATCATTGTAATCAGTACTGTGATTGAAATGCTTCAAACCAGCATCGAGAAAGGTGTATCGCAGCTAGGCCAAAATACTTTTCAAATTCAAAAATGGCCGGCAGTAAACGAAGGTGGAAATAACCGCGCTCGTTTTAGAAACCGTCCCGATATTACGCTCGAAGAATATTTCCAGCTTAAGGAAAAACTTACAGAAGCCAGGTACGTTGGCGCTGAACAATGGAATTTCGGAATTCAAATCAAAGCCGCCGGCCGCGAAACTAATCCTAACATTCAAGTTAGCGGAGTTACTCCGGAAGCATTTCCAAATAACAAATGGGTAGTTGAAGAAGGTAGAGGAATCAGCGATAGGGATGTTCAAAGCTATCAAAGCTTTATTGTGCTCGGTCCTGATATTTCCAAAAAACTTTTCCCCAACATTAGTGCTATCGATCAGTATGTAAATGTTGATGGAAAGAAACTGAAAGTAATCGGGGTTCTTGAATCCCAGGGTGAATTCTTCGGTCAGAGCCGGGATAATTTTGCAATCATGCCAATCACTACTTTTCAATCAATTTATGGCAAAAGATTTCGCAGCATAAACATCACAGTTATGGGTTATGAGGATGCATCTTATACAGATTTGATGGAACTCTCGGAAGGTTATTTTAGAACTATCAGAAAAGTTAAGGCCGGAGAACCAAACAATTTCGATCTCTTCTCTAACGAAAGTGTGCTCTCTCAAATTAACGACATTACAAGCGGAGTAAGAATAGGTTCTTTAGTTGTAGCCGGTATAGCTTTACTTGCCGCCGGAGTTGGAATTATGAATATTATGCTTGTGTCTGTTACTGAACGTACTAGAGAGATCGGAATTCGAAAGGCGATTGGCGCTAGAAGAATTAATATTCTCTTCCAATTCTTGAGTGAAGCTGTTGTGCTTAGTCTATTAGGAGGGTTGGTGGGAATCTTCCTCGGCATTGTTGTTGGCAATCTTGCCGGCTCATTCTTAAATGCTGATGCTGTTATCCCGGTAGACTGGGTGATGATTGGAGTTGTGCTATGCGTTGTTATTGGAGTTACATTCGGTACATATCCGGCATACAAGGCGTCTAATCTAGATCCGATTGAAGCTCTCAGATATGAATAAATGAAAAATATTTAAAGAGGCTGCAAAAAATATTTGCAGCCTTTTTTGTTTTAAATGATGCTTAATTATATTGCAAAAGAAAAATACAAGTCTAATAATGAAGTATTTCTTTGTTGAGTTTGGGGAAGTTCTGGCGATCGCAACAAGATCGATTAGAGCAAATAAGATGAGGTCTATCCTAACTACCCTCGGTATTATAATTGGTATCGTTGCAGTTACTACAATGTCTACTGCAATAATCGGTTTACGCGAGGCATTTCTCTCATCAATTTCTTCACTAGGCAGCGATGTTTTGTATGTAAGCAAAAGTCCTTGGATGGCAGGGGGCAATTGGAGTCTTTATCGTAACAGAAAAAATATTACTCTAGAGCAATATGAAAAATTGGCTTCAATGATCAAGACGTACGACGCAATCGCTCCTACAATTTCTACCTTTGGATTAAATGTAAAATATAATGGTAAGTCCGTTACCTCTTCTGTAGTTTATGGAACAACAGAGGAATATAAGAGAACATCTACTATCGAGCTGGAGCAAGGTAGATTTATGAACGATATAGATGTTAAAGCGGGCAGAAAAGTATGTATGATCGGGCAAGATATTGTTGATGAGCTTTTTCCATTCGAAAGTCCAATTAATAAAGAAGTTAAACTTAACGGCATACCGTTCAAAGTAATTGGCATCATGACAAAACAAGGGAGCGGCTTTTTGGGTTCATTCAGTATGGATGGAATGATTATTATGCCAATAAAGGCTTTCACAACTATTGCAGGCGATGAGAGAGGCAGATTGACCATTAATGTT
>JBHEKZ010000573.1:0-2901 GCA_041859025.1 Melioribacteraceae bacterium
AGATAGAATGCGTTTATACTTGCATCAACGTATTGTTGAATGTTCCATTGGGTTAATTCAATTGGAGCCCATGTTGTACCTCTATTTGAGGAAATCCAAACTTTATCATTTGGATTGGATGTAACGATGAATAAATTATTATTATTAATTGTAAAATTATTTTGTGTAAAAAATTGTTCCGAAGTAAAATTTGTTAATGTTGTTTTCCAGCTTTTTCCCCTGTCATCTGAAACAGAAATTGAGTAATTGCTTGAAATTTTAGCATAAATCTTTTTATTCATAAAACGACTTTCTTCGGGATAATTATTTTGAATTGGGAACCAAGTATTACCCAAGTTTTCAGAATAATAAGATTTATCAACTGGATTGTATGGTTGGCTTGGAGGATAAACTCGATATGTAGCATAAATTATTTGGCCATCTGTATTCAAGTTTGAAACAAAATCATTTATGCTTTCGGGTATTGCTAACGCCCAAGAATTTCCTAAATCTGTTGATTTATATAGACCTACGTTAGTAGCGATAAATAAATCAGATCCACAAGAGATTAGCTTTGTAATGCCTGGGGAACTTGTATTCAAGTTGATTTTTTTAAGGGTCCAATTCTTACCAAAATCATTTGAAATGCAAAAATCACCATTCATATTAGTAGTAAACAAACTCTTTCCAACAGAAATAGTATTAGCCGAAGATACTGAAAAAGGTGGTAGGCCGGTATAATTCTGTTGCCAAGTGACACCCCAGTCTTGTGAAATCAAAAATTTACTCATGTCATAAAACCACGCAATAAGGGATTTCTCCTTTCCGGCACCTACTTCAATAATATTCTTGTAATTATTGTATGTTAAATCTGGTAAGTCAATTAAATGCCAAGTGTTTCCATTATCAGTTGATCGAAAAAAGGCATTATTAACATTGTTGGTGTTCCCAGTAGCAATTATTACGGAATCAGAAGTAAAAAAAAGTTGATAAAGATTTACATCAAAAGCACAATTGATATTATCCCAACTTATTCCATAATCAGAAGAACGATAAAATGTTTGTGCTTTGATAAAAATTAGGGAATCCTTAAGTCCCACAAGTTGTGGCACAATTGGTTCAACATGTTTTAAAGGCGGTAAATTAATTCTTTCCCACTGCGCATTGATATTTAATGAGAGCAAAACCAGTACTATAATTATTAACTTTTTCATTTGCCGCCCGGTTACTTCATCAAAATCATTTTCTTTGTATCACTGTAACTTCCGGCGGTTAATCTATAAAAGTATATTCCACTTTGTAGAGACGCGCCATGGCGCGTCTTTACGTTAAAGACAACATTATAAGTTCCGGTGTTTTTATATTCATCAACAAGCGTTGCAACTTCACATCCGAGCACATCAAATACTTTTAGAGTAACATGCTCATTCTTTGGAATGGAGTAATTAATAGTTGTTTCCGGGTTGAACGGGTTTGGGTAGTTCTGGCTTAATGAATATTGCGCTGGAATTTCAGTGGGTTCATTTTCCGCAGTTACATTCTTAAACATCTCGTTTTTGAAAAAGTCTTTTACATGCTTAGCTAAGTATTTTAAATAAGTAACAAGACCAAGTCTGCTGGTGCCGGATGTAACAATCTGTGCAAATATTACTTCTTGTGTATCTCCCGGCGCCATGTTGAATGGACCCGAGTTAATTTGTAGCTGTCTATCATAAACTGGCTCCAAGTAAAAATCTACAAAACCAGTGTTTGAAACCGGATCTCCGCTAAAAGGGAATTTAGTAGATTTGTTAGTAATTGGGTTTATAGTCTTACTTCCATATCTATACGAAAGACCTTGCAAAGAATTATAAAAATACTTTGGTTGGTCGGGGCCTGGATCGCAATAATCGCATGTTTCAAATACTTGATAGGTAAATGAAGTCATGCCAACCTCTTTTTTACCAAAAACCTTTTTACCATTAACAGAAGCAAAATCTGTTGAAGTTGAATTAATTTTTGGACTTTGCAAGAGTAGTGAACCAATTACTGTAAGTCTATCACCAAATATCTTGTCAATATTCTGGCTATTATATATGTAACCTAGACCAAGTGAAGTGTCACACCCAGCATAATCATCCATTGCGTTACCAATGTCGGGATCAGTAAAAATACCAACGTACATATCTTTCATCGTTTTAGTTTTACTCTTATTAACCAACTTATAGTGTTTGAAAATTACACCTTTCAGTAAATCATCTTTTGTGTAAGCCCAAACCGTTATTTGCAACTCAATCTCTGTCGGCTTTGAATAAAATGGATTAAATGTTTCATCATTTCTATTAATTTCAAAGTCATTGCAAAGCAACCAAAGAGTTTGATCAGCATTAGGAAAACCAGGTTTGTCAATTCCATCGGTAAATGTATTATCATGATTAATATCATCAAATGGAGCGCCTAGAGCTACTGGCCATTTTCGATAATCAGTATCGTAATTTTTTCTAATTTCTGATTCACTCAAATTTTCATCGCTTATTTCATTCAAAAGGTTTGCTTTCAAATAGTCTGGTCTAATCCTGTAAATTCTAGAATTGCCATTCTCGTTGCCTGGAAACAAACTAGTTCTGTATCTTGTCCCACCAATCCTTAATTCGTTACCAATGTATCCTCCCCAATAAACACCGGAAGAAAAAACGGAGAATCTTTTTGTTCCTTTCAAATACTCAAAACCGGCATTGCTAGCTGGACTAATATCCATTCTACCATCATTCCAAACGTAGGTTGAGATATTATTTATGTTCACTTTGGCGTAAGATTGAGCTATTAAATTGCTAGTAAGGAGTGAAAATAATAAAAGAATGCTCACGCAAGTAAACTGTGCTATTCTTTTAGTTTCTGTAACAGATAGAATGTTCCTTGAGGATTCCATATGACTCTAAAACC
>JBHEKZ010000610.1:0-3966 GCA_041859025.1 Melioribacteraceae bacterium
AAGAGAGCCACATTTTTCTACAACGGCTTCTTCACTATCAACTTTTTCTCCTAAAAAGTATTTTTTGTCCTCGGGATTGCTGGAAAATACTGCATGGGAGATGCAGTAAATAGATTTACGGACAGCATCAAGTTGACTCTCCGCGTTATCTTCAAACAAGTCATAATGTTGTTGAAAAGCAGAAGCCCCATCATTATTTGAGTTGCTAACAACAATTACAACATTATTTCTGAAATTTTTGTTGTTGTCATATAAAGCCTGAAGATCGCCATGAGAAACAACAAAATTGGCCAATCCCTTTTTGTAAGCAGCCAAATCATCTAGGCTTGAGTCAAGAGATTTCCCTAAACCCATTAACCCTTGTTTATTCATCTTAAAGTTGGTTGCTGTTCCGGCAGAATATTCAATAGAACCAAAAAAATCATTATCAATGAAATTTAGAAACTCAGGATTAAACAGACAGTGAATGTTAACAAGCCTCCCATTATTTGTACTCGGCATCATCCGCAGCTCAACGTTAGGAATGATGAATATCTTCTTTATTTTTTCTTTATCTTGATCTGAAAAAATAGGCTGACCTGAGGTATTTGTGTTAAAGAATGTGTCAATATTACTAACAAATTCAATGACGCTCTTATAATTATCTATATTGAAGTAATCAGTGATACCGATAACCGCAATTTCTTTGTCGAGTGCTCTTCTAAAAAGCTCGGCACAGAAATCATCAAATGTGTTGCTCGTAAATTGATCATTTTTAGCAGTACCTTTAGTGTGTATATGTAAATCCCACCTACGCCATTGTGAGCCTTTAGGAAACATTGTGACCTCCTTTCACAATTTCGATTTCCTTCGGACTGAATTCATATAAATCAAAAATGTATTGATCAACGGAATTCTCGTATTCTTTACATAGCTCTTGTTTTTGAACATTTCCGAGATAATCTGGAGATTGTGTTAACGACATGATCCGATTGACCATCTCAATGATAGGTTTTTGTTGTTGGGAATTTGCCTTAGGTATAGGTATTTTCCCAATGTAACTATTATCAAAATGCATGGTCCTTATAGCAGAACAAAAAACAAATTTATAACAATACCAGCTTACAAATGAAGAATTTAACAGAGCTAAAATATATTCATATTCAAATTTTGGATCCGTGATAATTGTATTATTCACAGTATCCAAATTATAAATTTCACCCGTTTTATCGTAGGTGGCAATTATTTGTATATGTGGCTTTGGGTTTTGAATATGAGCTACGATGTTTTGAGACATTATTTTAGGTTGCCCCATAAATGACACCTTGCTAGAATTAGACTTAAGATCAGAACCTGAAAGAAATCCCTTATATCCATCCAAGCCATATCGGAAAATATTCTTACCACCTACAACAGGAATATTTCCTTCCTCCTTTATGTATTTTTGTAAGCCAACACCCCTCTTTGTGGTTGAAATATTTGCCATAAAAGTCAAGTTCTTTGATCTAAGAACTTTATAAGCCACTTGAAGTTGATCTTCCGTTATGTCGCAAATCCATGCTCCGAACTGATCGACTACCGTATTAGATATTTGTGTTGAATGTAAAAATTTATTGTTAAGAAACTTTTTAGCTAGATATGTATTTGTAAGCACAGAGTTTCCATATACAAAAACCACTTGCTCCAGTAAAACTTTATCAAAAGCCTTTTCTACATCTACTAGCACTTTAGTTTTACCAATCAATGACTTGACTAAATCAAACCATACTTCAGAATACAAAAGTGACTTCGGAACTATAAAAGATAGTGAACCATTTTTGTTAAGCAATTGGTTTTTACTAAAGTCAATAAACATTGCAGCACTGTTGGTGTTGCGAGTGTCAACTAAGTTCTTCTTAAGAATTTTTAGTTCGTTTTTACCTATATCCGCACCATATGGTGGGTTGGCGATTACAACATCAAATCCATTTTTTTCATTGAAGACCTCACTAAAATGTAACTTCCAAGGAAAGAAAGGTCGTAATTTATCTTTACGCCATTTAGTTAAGATATCTTTAATAGATAGAATTTGCTTAGTAGCTTTGGTAACTTTATCGCTGTCATGAAAGCTGTTTTTAGTAATATCTTCAAATCTCCTGATTTCCTCATCACATTTACTTGTAATAAGTTCGTTCTCTATATCATCTATTTTTTTCTTCAGTATTTTTTTATTCTCCCTATTAGTCGTATGAAAAAATTGAGTGTGATATTTTTCCAATTTTTCGGCCAGGGTTTCGCTGGGATCATAAAATAGTTTTGCCTGATTTTCTTCTTCAAAGAGATTTTTCATTTCTTTGGTTCTACCATCAATTCTCTTACTACCATTAAATTTAAACTTAATGATTCCATCTCCAATAACTAAGTTCTCTAACAAACTATTTCCTTGCATTACTTTATAGTCTAGGTTGGGCAAAGGCTCTATCTCTTCTAATTCATGATCTACAACCAACGAGAGCCAGAGTCTCAATTTTGCTATTTCTGTTGCTCCTGGATCAATATCGACACCATAAATGCAATTTTGGATAGTCTCTTTCTTGAGGTCATAATACGATTGTATGGTTGACATATTTGAGGACAAACGAGCAAATGCTCTTAAGCGCACTATTTGTTGAAGCATTCCGATTAGGAAAGCTCCGCTTCCACACGCAGGATCTACTATTCTTATGTTTTTTAATGAAGAATCAATTCCACCAAGCTTTTCTAAGGCAAACATCTCGCCGGTCCATGTTTTTTTAAGCTCATCTAAATCCGAAGATAATGCATCAGCGGCATCAAGGTATGTCTCTATTTCATTGTGTGACACGTCAGTCAGATTTGACACTAAATATGTTCCAATGCTTTCTCTACACATGTAGTGAACAATCTCTCTTGGCGTGTAGTAAACTCCAAGTTTTTTATTTGCCTTAAGTTCCTTTGTTTTATTACCAGATTCCACAGCCTCTGCCCATTCATCAAAACTTTCAGTAGTAATTGCCCCCAATTTCTCAAAAATCTGTCCAAGCATTTCAGGGTCAATAGATACTTCTTTATCGACTGGATCATTCTCGTAAATAGTAAAATTATAAGAATCAAAAATATCTAGTATTCCTTTACCTTCTTCATGTCTTTTGGGGCTATTAGAGAAGAGACTATTGGGGATATGCAAATATTCTTTATCCCAAGAATAATTATCTAGTGGTTCAAACAGTCCACCATTGAGAAATGGAATTTGACAGTCAAAATGATTTCTATAGAAACTACCAGCTCTTTCAGGCTTGGAATTTAATGCATTGTAAAATAGTGGTTCAAGATAGTGATTGAAGAAATCTAAGTTATCATTAAGAGATCTGTTAAATAGTGTTCTCAAAAACCCTTTATCTCCGTTAGAAATGAAGTCGCCTTTTTTTGCTCCGAGCCAGCCCTTCCTCTGGATGAAGTATAGAAATACTATTTGTCCAAGCATTTTTTTGGCAAAGTTGACAGTATCAATTCCATTTTGTTTCACAAAAGCTTGGAAGGCGCGATCTTTCTGTAGGTGTCTAGTCAAACGAATAAACAATCCGCGATACTCTTTATAAAAACTATCTGATACAACTTCAACAGAAAATCTACTGATAAGGTCTTCTAAATTCTCAACAGTACCCTGTTTTATCAGGAACTGATATGGAGTATTGGTTTTTGCATCTGGCCCAAGGTAAAAAGAGTATCGTCTTGGATTGGAGTAGGCTAAAGTAACCTTGCCTTTGTCAGTTTTCTGTGGGTTAGCCGTCATTAGAGAGAAACGCCAATCATCCTTCTCGCGTGAATGAAAACTGCTAAAGCCTGAAAGACAGCACTTTGCTTCATGACCTGAAAAGCATCTTTAGCTAATGCGATACGTTTATTAAATGAGCCAGAGTATTCAAACTCAAACACCTGTAAATCTAAAAATTCACTTCTTCCTAGACTAAAGGCTTTGTCGAGTGATTT
>JBHEKZ010000614.1:0-3859 GCA_041859025.1 Melioribacteraceae bacterium
TAACAAGAACGACTGTTGATGACCCGGACAATCCTGAAGATAGTAAAGATTGGAATTTATCTTGGTACCATACTCAGCAGTTTGATCCTACCTCCTACTTTAGTGCAAATCTAAAGTTTGTTTCTAAAGACTACTTAAATAAAAACAGTATGGATTACAACACATTGCTGTCTCAACAGATTTATTCTGCTGCTTCTTTTTCGAAGAGCTGGGACAATTCAAGTATATCTATGAATTACAGCCGTACACAATTTTTAGATTCAGGGAATATCGAAGAATCATTTCCAAACATTAACTACTCGCAAAATGTTTTTTATCCTTTCAGAAAAGAAAATTCTTTTGGTGATGGGAAGCAGAAGTGGTATGAATTATTTGGAATATCTTATTCCGGTCAATTTTCAAATTCCAATACGAAAAGAGATAATTTAAAAACCAACAAGCTTGGTGCGCTTCATAATATTAATCTAAATTTTTCTCCCAAAGTTGGCTATATAAATGTCTCCCCAAGTTTCAGCTATCAGGAAAAGTGGTATAATAAAAGATTGAAGATTGAGCCGACTACATATAAGCACACGTATTCGAACGGCACAAGTGAAATTCGAGATACTGCATTAGAGACCTCGGTTAAGGAAGTAAATTTTGTCCGCACATTTACAATGGGTGTTTCAGCATCTACTAAACTATACGGAATAATGAATCCAAACCTTCTTGGCGTGGAATCATTTCGCCATACAATGATGCCGAGTGTTTCTTACAACTACCAACCCGATTTTGCCGACGATAAATGGGGCTATTATGATTCTTATACAAACGGGAAGGGGGAAGTAGTTCGTTACGATAAGTATAGGAATGAAATTTTCGGCGGAAGCGGCGGAGGAAGAAGTCAAAGCATTAACTTTTCTCTTGGAAACGTATTTGAAATTAAGATGGCAAAGACACCCGGCGATACAACAAAAGAACAAAAGAAAATTCAGCTTCTCAATTTTGATGCGAGTGTAGGCTATAACTTTGCTGCCGACAGTATGAAACTACGCGATCTAAGTTTGAGTTACAGAACACAAATAGGGGATCTGCTGAACTTTGCCGGTTCTTCATCTTATACTTTTTATGATTTCAAAGATCAGCATGCGGTTAATCAGTATTTAGTTTCAAGCGGAAAGGGATTGTTCAGATTAACAAATCTCAATTTCTCAATATCAACATCGCTTAGCGGTGATAAGATCAAATCAACCGATGAAACAAAGAAGCAGCCTGCCGATACGAATGAAGATCAGGTTGCTATAAAGAAGAAGGATTACATTGCACTTTATGATGATACACTAACTCCCGACCTTACAATTCCATGGAATCTGAGCTTGAGTTACAATTATAATTTTTCCAAACCTTTGCCTAGCGGAGCGGAAGTATTCTCAAATATAAGCGCGGATTTGGGATTCAGTTTAACCAAAAATTGGAAATTTACAGTACGCGGTAGTTACGATTTCAAGGATAAGAAAGTCTCAGCGCCGCAAATAACAGTTTACCGAGATCTTCATTGTTGGGAAATGAATTTTACCTGGAATCCTTTAGGCAACTATAATGGTTTTCGTTTCGAGATTAGAATGAAAGCACCGGAACTGCAAGATATTAAGGTTACTAAGTCGGAAGGTATGTACTCGGGAAGAAGGTAGTTCAATGTTTGAAAATAATGTCACACTGAGCGAAGTCGAAGTGTGACATATTAAATTTATCATTTCTCGACCACGCCCCGCATAAATCGCGGGGTAAGCTCGAAATGACTGAAACTTATTATGTAGCCTTATTCAAACACAATTATAAGCTGGTTTTTGGTAACCATTTCTCCAGCTGAAACTTTAATCTCCTTAACTTTCCCATCGAAGCTCGAAGTAACAATATTTTTCATCTTCATCGCTTCAAGAGTTAGAAGTCTTTCTCCTTCTCTTACAGTTTGTCCCGGTTTAACAAGTATATCCCTAATGATACCCGGAATGAAAGCATTCAAATGTTTTGGATTTGGTGCTTCATACACTTTACGAAGACGATACTTGCGTGTAAGTTTAGTTTCATAAACGGTATCATCAATTACGAGTTGGTTCTGTTTTAGTTCTGCCATAGTTTAAAAAGGTGGAATTCCATGTTTCTTAGCCGGACGAGATTCTTTTTTAGTTGCCGACAGGTTTAATGTATGAATTAGAATTTTTCTGGTTTCTTCCGGATTAATTACCGCGTCAATATATCCGTTTGCAGCTGCAACATATGGATTAGCAAATTTCTCGGTGTATTCTTTTACTTTCTGCTGGCGCATTGCGTTTGGATCTGCTGCGGAAGTAATTTCACTTTTGAAGATAATGTTAGCGGCGCCTTCTGGTCCCATTACAGCAATCTCTGCAGTAGGCCAAGCATAAACAAAATCGGCACCCAAGTGACGGGAACACATTGCAATATAACCGCCTCCGTATGCCTTGCGTAAAATAACAGTCATCTTAAGAACAGTGGCTTCGCTGTAGGAATAAAGAACTTTTGCGCCGTGACGAATAACTCCCGCATGTTCTTGATCTACACCAGGCAAATATCCAGGCAAATCAACAAGAGTTAACAAAGGAATATTAAACGCATCACAGAAGCGGATGAAGCGTGCAGCTTTGTTCGATGAATCAACATCAAGAACTCCGGCAAGAACCGCAGGCTGATTTCCAATAATACCAATTGACTGACCGTTAAGTCTAGCGAAGCCGATTACAATGTTTGCTGCCCAGTATTGCTGAACTTCGAAGAAATCGGAATCATCAACCATCGAATAAATAATATCACGGATATCATAAGGTAGAGTCGGATCGGAAGGGATGATTTTTTCAACCACGTATTCCGGTTTTGGTTTCTTTGGAGTATAGGGATCTGCCTTTTTAGAATTATTCCAAGGAATGTAAGAAAGTAATTTTCTTATTTGTTCAAAGCATTCATATTCATTACGAGCAAAGAAATGGGCGTTTCCAGTCATTTCACTTTGTATTCTCGCACCGCCTAGGTCTTCCATAGAAATTTCTTCGCCAAGAACAGTTTTAATTACTTCCGGACCAGTGATAAACATTTTGGAAATCTGATCAACAACGAAAACAAAGTCGGTTAAAGCTGGCGAATAAACAGCTCCGCCGGCACATGGACCAAGTATAACAGAAATTTGAGGAATTACGCCGCTTGCGAGAGTGTTGCGGTAGAAGATTTCTCCATATCCGGCTAAAGAATTTACACCTTCTTGAATGCGGGCGCCGCCGGAATCGTTAATACCGATTAAAGGAATTCCCATCTTTAATGAGTGATCCATAATCTTTGTGATTTTTCTAGCATGAGCTAAGCCGAGAGAACCGCCGGCTACTGTAAAATCTTGAGCGAAAATACAAACCGGATGACCGATGATCATTCCGGTACCAGTTATAACGCCATCGGCAGCTAATTCTTTTTTATCCATACCAAAGTCTTTACCGGCATGTTTTACGAATAGATCGAATTCAAAGAAGGTTCCGGGATCGAGAAGAGCATCAATTCTTTCACGGGCAGTTAACTTACCTGTTGCTTTTTGTTTTTGTATTGCCTTAACACCGCCCCCTTCACTAACAACTTCCTGGCGAAAGAGGAAATCTTTCAACTTACTTAGGATAGACATTTTGCCTCACACACACTGTGGATAGATAGTTTGCAGAATTACGGACGTAAACTTACAGAAATTAGTACCCAGAAGGAATAAGTTTGTCTTATTAAAGCAACTTCATGTCCTTTAGGAAGGGAAGAGATTCTTGAGTTTCTTTTACTTCATCCAGATTGATATCACAGATGAAAATACCTTCTTCGTTTTCTACAGAAA
>JBHEKZ010000186.1:0-3325 GCA_041859025.1 Melioribacteraceae bacterium
GGAAGATGTTTATCTCGATTACGATAGGACTCACAAAGCAGTTTTTAACGTGAGATATAAAATGGCTAAACAAGAAGGCTTCAGTATTGGAAATATTTATCCCCTAGAAAATGTAAGCATCAGTTTGACTATGAAAGTTTATTCAGGCAGGCCTTATACATGGGATATAAGCGGACAAGGTCTCAAGTACAATAAACGCACACCAACCGAAACCGATTTGCGTATGAGGATAGAAAAAACATTACGTGTAGGAAAAGCCAACATGACAATTTATGGTGAAGGATTTAACCTGCTTAACACGCAAGTATACAGTTATTCAAGAACATTTAACGATGAAAGAAACACGCCAAAATATGAATTGGACAAAGCAAACGTGCTTACTTATGATGAATATGCTCCATTTGTTACAAGTCAGGAAGTATACTTACTTAGTAATCAGCCAAGATATTTTCGTTTTGGTGTAATTCTAAATTTTTAATTAGCTGAAAATAATTTGTGTTTATAAACGGAGAGAAGTTTATGAATGGAAAAATGTTTAACAAAGTATTAATGATGTTCAGTTCGATACTGGTGATTTCGAGTTCTCTTTCGATTGCTCAGATAAGAGAATACAGAATTCACAGTAGAGGAATGCTTCATGAAACAGTTTTTAATACCGGAGAGATTGGACGGGCCTGGATGACCGGAGAGGCAGGCAACAAAACAAGTGTGCCTTTAATGGAATGGCCGGCTCGTTCTGCAACAGTTGTTGATGGTCTTGAATATAGCGGGCAGCACAACATAATTGGTGCTGGTGTTTACATTGCCGCTAACTTTGACGGTATGCCGGGTAAAGATAAACGCATTTTCGCGTTCTGCGGCGGCATAGGTGCATCTGAACCGGAAGTTACTTTTGGACGGTGGGTATTCCCATTAAATATTGAACGCAAGGAAAATTTTCCGGTGCTGGCTAACGGTATGCTTAATCCAAATTACAATCCAGACGAAGCAGAAGAAATCATTACAGCATCTTGGTCGACTTCCGTGGGAATTACAGTCACTAGAACTTCGCGCGCATGGAGTTATCCGGATTATGATGATATGATCATTTATGAATATGAATTTGAATACACCGGCGATACAGATGGTAATCCGGCAACAATTGAACAGACAAAAACATTGAAAGATGCAATGATTTGTTTCAATTACGGATTTGGTCCTTCTATGTATGGCTATCAAAGAACATATCAGACTTGGAAATATGATGGCGGTATGTATCGTGGCGATCAAAGAAATTATTGGGATGCTGACTATTGGTTAAGTTTTAATATGGATGTGCAGACAAATCTTAATGTGGATCTGGCAGGCAAGCCGGAACCGAACAAAACAATATTTCTTCAGAATGCGCGCACCGGTGAGAACGGGGGCGGTTTGCTAAGTCCTCAAGCGCCGGGTTATGCAATGTTGTATTACGATTTAAATCACCTTGCAATTGTAGATCCTAAAGATCCTGCAAGAAATGAATCGGAAGCAGCCGCGATTCTAAAAACAATAAATGGTGAATATTACGAACTAGATGAACAGAGCAGAATAAAACAACCATGGTCTAACAAAGTCAGCACTGGTAATACGAACTCCGTTAAAATGATGAATCAGTTTTTTAATCCGGATAACCGTTACAGCGGAGTTTATGCAACTAATAGTACTACTTGGCCAGAAGTCCCGCGCAAAGATCCGCGCTGGTATGGAAGGGCTGCTTACCCTTACAGACAAAGTGCAGATGCGGCACAAAAGAATTTTGTTACAGGTCCTTATACTTTAAAACATGGCGACAAATTGAAATTTGCTTATGCCGAAGTGTGCGGTTACGGTGCTGAACCGGGCAAAAGAATTGAAGGCGGACAAACACTAACACAATGGGCCCCAACACAATCATGGAATAAGAAAATTGTTATTGGTGGAGAGGTGATGACAAATGCTTATTTAGATGAATTTGGTTATCCCGATTATGTTAACTCATCAGTAAGAAATGTAACTCAAGTTGCACACAAAGCTTTTACTGCTTATTTGGGTCAAGAACCAACAGTACCAACTTGGCCCGAAAGCAATCCAAGCAAAGGAAGCTACAAGATACCGGTCCCGGTTCCTGCTCCCGCAATAGAACTTGCCAACACTGCACTCGGCGATGTAAAAATAAACTGGAATCGTGAAGTTGAAAAATTTACTCATCCAAGATTGATGGGGCAACTGAGCAAATTCAGAGTTTACAGAAGTAAAGCTGGAATGGGTCCGTGGAAAATGATTGGCGAAGTAGCATTAGGTAAAGTTAACAATTCTAATATTTATGAATTACTAGATACCGATACTGATTTCAAAATTGGAGAATCAAGATACTATGCGGTTACATCTGTAGACGCAAACGGCAATGAAAGCGGTAAAACAAACATCGCGAGATTTTCTAAGAATGTAGGCTCAGTTGATAAACTTGGAAAAGTTTATGCTGTGCCAAATCCATTCGTGCAAAAATCGGGATTCCAAGGTACCGGAGATGTTACAGATAAAATTGGTTTTTACGGGTTGCCAAAGAAATGTTCTATCAGAATATTCTCTTACTCGGGTCAATTAGTTGAAACAATAGAACACGACACACCGCTTTATTCAACAGAGTGGTTTCAAACTACAAAGAACGGACAAGAGATTGCTTCCGGAGTTTATTTCTTTGTTGTAACAACGCCGGAAGGAGAAAAGACAACCGGAAAATTCATCGTTATTAAATAAATATCTTGTTGAGAGGTATGATAATGAAATTAATTAGCAAAAAGTTTTTAGTTATAGCTCTGATGATCTTTGCGGTGGCGATAGAGATTAGCGCGTTCGAGAAAGTTGGTACAACATCATTTCAATTTCTTAAAGTTGTACCAGGCGCACGCGCAAACGCATTATCCGGAGCTTTCAGCACATTAGCAAATAATTCCGAATCTGTTTTTTGGAATCCAGCCGGTTTAGCCCGCGTCTCAAATTATGATTTCTCATTCGGTTATGTAGATTGGTTTATGGATGTAAAGCATTTTTCCTTTTCTGCAGCTTACAATATGGGCGACATGGGTACAATCGGCTTCTTAGGAGTTCTATCCGATGTTGGCGAAATTGAGGTAACCAGTGTAGATAGACTTGGATTTGTTAATGGTGTTTACAACCCCGGTTTAACCGGAGAAGTAATTAATCCAAGTTCCTTAGTCGTCGGTGTTTCCTACGCCAAGAATGTTACAGATAAGTTTGCGTTTGGTGTAACTGTAAAATATGCTTATGAAAATTTAGTTTATAAAAAAGCAGGCGCGTTAATTTT
>JBHEKZ010000407.1:0-5170 GCA_041859025.1 Melioribacteraceae bacterium
GGCATTTGGTAAATCCGGTTAAAAAGTTTAGAAGAGTTAAGAGTATTGCTAAATTAAAAAAAATTGGATTGGATACAACTCTAAGAAAAAATTACCGCGCTTAAATAACCGACAACCTCGGCATTATCTCCAGTAACATCACCGGAATCTGTCCTCGAAACTACATCAACATTGCGAATTCCTTTCAATTCCGCAGTTTTTAGCAAAACCGCAATTGGTCCGCCGCCACATGCTTCACACTTCTGATTTTCTAAATCATTAAGTAACCCAGTGTAATCAAACTCTGAAATTCTCTGTTCAACAATTGAATCCAGCTTTGCGGCATTTTCTTTCGAATGGAAATGAGAAAGATCCGAGCTGGCAACAATCAAAGTTTTATCGTCTACGACCCGTGAAAGTTTTTCCGCTAAACCTTCAACAAACATTTTGCGCTGATCACCCATTACAATTGGGACGAGTTTGAAATCTTCGAGCACCGCTTGCAAAAACGGAAGCTGAACTTCGAGAGCATGTTCTGAACGATGTCCGTTTACTCCCTCGAATATGTAGCCATTCTCTTCAACAAGCTTTGCAATCATCTCCTTATTAAGCTCAATTTCTCCAAGCGGAGTTTTGTACGCATCGCCGCTATAAATAGAAATGCCCGGGAAATATTCTCTGTGGCTTGGAGAAATCACCACAACAGTTTTATAATTTTTATTTAGTAGTGTTTTGTAAACATGCGCCGCCGTTCCACCGGAATAAACATAGCCGGCGTGTGGAGAAACAATTCCAAATACTTTTTCGTAAGGCTTTTCAAGTCGGGCCGAATCCAGATGAAAATTAATTTCCGAAGTAAGCTTCGAAGGTGATGAAGGATAGAACATTCCCGCAACGGCGGGTTCACGCACAGTTTTCATTCGTGCTCATTCTCCTTTTCCGAGAAAACTGTAGCGGTAAATCCCTTTAGCTTTAGCTCTTTTTCACGCCAATAGCTTCTATGCAATCCGCTCTTCTGACAAATTGCTTCGAGATATTCTTCTTTGTTCATCTTATGCTCAATAGGTACTTGCGGAAGAAGCAATCCGCGTCTTCCTCTTTCTTCCAATATCAATCCATGTTTGCCAAGTTCAATTTCATTATAACTGTTTAGGGGAAACGGCTCGGAAAGAATAGAGATTTCTATTGATATGATTTTCAGTTCTTCTTCTCTTATCGGTGAAAATCTTGGATCGCGAATAGCTGCTTGAATAGCGGCATTGCAAACTGTTTTGAAAACCGGCTGATCTCCGATTATGTAGCCGATACATCCGCGCAGCTGTTTGTTTTCTGTTAGCGTAACAAATGCACCGGCATGAGATTTCAACACCGGATATTTTTCATAATCGGGCGCTTCAATTTTTACTTTTTCAAAAAGCGAGAGAATTGAATTTCGCGCGGCAGAAAGGAGAATCTTTTTTTCATCAAAACTTAAGTCCATTTCTTCTCCACCGAACTCTTGATCGTAACCTTAATCTTGTTCTTGGTCTATTCTGTAAACATGAACTTCATTCTTTCCCTTTAATACAAAGACATAATTCTTGTACACAAAAAAAGAATCCGTCAACAGCGCGCTTACATTTTCGTTTATTGTCTCAAAGAGAATGGTCTGGCCGGAAGGTTTTGAAATAACGGCAAACCGGTTTGTAAGTTTTTCATCCTTCTCTTTAGTATGAAAACTGAAAAGAGACAAATCTTTGAAGTTTGCCCATTCAACTTCTCCGGTAACCGAAAAACCTTCCGTGAATTGCTTAATTATTTGGTACGTTACAGCATCCGCAGACATAAGATTTAACTCCGGATAGATATAACAGCTCCAATCCTTTTTTCCTTCCGCTTCGGTGCGTATTGAATTTACAAGCAAATAATCGTTGCTCAAATCATCTTTTATCTCTCCGGTTTGATAATCCAAAGCGTAAAAAAATCTCTCTTCAAACCCTTGAGTAAAGCAATAAACTTTATCTTGGTACACAAATGAAAAAGCGTAACTCTCGTTTTGCCAAATCACTTTTTGAGAAGCAATATCAAAGGCAATTATTTCCCGATGTCCCGGCATATCCGGTTTAGGAAACTTATGGAAGAAAATTACATCTTTATATATCGCTTCAATTCCAAGCCAAGTCTTTTCCTCTAATTGGAGATCGGAGAAAATGCTTTGGCTGTTGTCTAGCACGAAGCAATGAAACGAAACTTCTTTCGTGTTTGTATCGCGCGTTTCAATTACAAGTTTATCCGAATCTGTAATCAGAAGTCGGAAAATTTGTTTATCTGAAGCAAAACTAAATTGTTTTTCCATTTTTTCCCTTGCGGTCTTCGCCATGCCTTTGCGTCTTTTGCGGTATAAATTTACCGCAAAGACGCAGAGACGCAAAGTTTATAGTTTCTTAAATCTCGCAGTAAAATGTCTAAGCATCGGCGCTTCATACGTAAATGCATAACCACGCAGTTCGTTTCTCTTTTTGTAAACTTCAATCAGAACTTCAGCAACGTAATCAATATGGCTTTGCGTATAAACTCTACGCGGTATTGCCATGCGCACAAGTTCCATCATTGCCGGAATCAGTTTTCCGTTTTCATCATTCTTGCCGAACATAACACTGCCAATTTCGCAGGCGCGTATTCCACCTTCGATATACATTTCGCAAGTAATCGATTGTCCCGGAAATTGCTCTGCCGGAATGTGCGGAGCGAAACGCTTTGCATCAATATAGATTGCATGCCCTCCTGGCGGTTCAATTATCGGAATTCCGTTGCTCAACATTTTCTCGCCAAGATATTCTGTACTGCGGATTCGATATTGCAGATAATTTTCATCAACCACTTCTTCCAAGCCTTGCGCAATAGCCTCTAGATCGCGGCCGGCTAAACCTCCGTAGGTTGGAAAGCCTTCTGTAACTATCAACAAATTTCTGCATTTCAATGCTAGCTCTTCATCATTCAACGAAAGCCACCCGCCGATGTTTACTAATGCGTCTTTCTTAGCGCTCATTGTTGAGCCATCTGCATAAGAGAACATTTCTCGGCAGATTTCTAAAACTGTTTTATCCTGGTAGCCTTCTTCGCGCAGTTTAATAAAGTAGGCATTTTCGGCAAAGCGACAAGCGTCTAAGAATAGTGGAATATTATTTTTCTTGCACACGGCCGAAACATCTTTGATGTTCTTCATCGATACCGGCTGCCCGCCTCCGGAGTTGTTAGTTATAGTAAGAACAACAAGCGGAATATTTTCTCTTCCATATTTTTTTATGAATGCTTCGAGAGCAGGAACATCCATGTCACCCTTGAATGGCGCACGTTGTTCGGGATGTTTGCCCACTTCATTCGGCAAATCAAATCCTTCTGCGCCGGAAAATTCGATGTTGGCGCGTGTTGTATCGAAGAAAGTATTTGCAGCAAAATATTTACCTTTTCCGCCGAGTATTGTAAAAAGAATCTTCTCGGCAGCTCTTCCTTGATGAGTTGGAATAATAAACTTATCGCCTGTGATTTTTTTTACTGCGGCTTCGAAACGGTAAAAACTTCTTGCGCCGGCGTAGCTTTCATCCCCGTGCATAACTCCGGCCCACTGATCCGAACTCATTGCGGATGTTCCGCTGTCTGTAAGCAGATCAATCAAAACATCTTCGGCTTTAATTAAAAATGGATTGTTGCCGGCCTCCTCTAAAATTTTAGTGCGCTCCTCTTTGGTCGTAAATTTAATAGGTTCAACAGATTTGATTCTGAAAGGTTCGATAATGGTTTTCATAGTTCCTCTTTTTAGTGAGAGAAAATTAAGAAATATTGAGATTGAATTGTAAGAAGTATTAAATGAATTGCTTCCAATTTTTGTAAAATTCATAGTTCGATTATTTAAGTTTTTTCACTAATTTTCACACAGTAACCCTCACCAAATAAGAATCAAGGAGAAATCAAATGGAAGAAATGCAAAACCAGGATGCACCAAAGATGTCCTCCGTTGAAGATGCACAAGAAGAGCAAGAACTTTCTCACACCGATAAGCTTGTTGGAGTTTTTACCGAACCAATACCAATGTTCACAAAGGCAGCCAAGTCTCCCGCAAAAACAACAGACTGGCTAATTCCGGTTTTTGTTGTAATTGTAATTGCAATTCTTTCACAATTTGTTTTGCTAAGCAATCCGGAAATTAAACGTCAGCAGCAAGACAAAATGATTGAGCGCGTTGAAAAACAATTGGATGAAGCGGTTCAAAAAGGACAGATTACACGTGAGCAAGCGGATCAGCAATTAGATACTATGCAAGATAATATGGGCGCCGGCGGTGTATTCCAAACCATCGGTATTGTTGTTGGTATTCCGGTAGGAACATTTGTAGTCTTCTTCGTAATAACCGGTTTTTTCTTTGCTGTTGCAAAGTTTGGATTAAAAGGAACCGGCACTTACAAAGATGCTATGGTTGCTTACGGTCTGCCAATGTATATCTCTGTTATTGAAATAATTGTTTCTGTTATTGCGGCAATTGCGATGGGGAAATTCCTAACCGGCATAAGTGCTGCTGATTTAATGGGAACCGACAAAACTACTTTAGCCGGCTTCTTCTTAAGTAAACTAAATATATTCTCAATTTGGTTTTATGTTGTCTTTGGAATTGGTTTAGCTAAGACGAATAAATCCGATGATGTTAAGAAGTATATAATTGCAATTGTTGCTATTTGGCTCGGCTTTGGGTTGTTGTTCCATTTCTTGACTAAAGCAGTTCCGTTCTTGGCAAACTTTGCCGGATAAAATATTTTAAAAGGATTTTATTTAGAGACGCGATCAATCGCGTCTCTACTTTTTAAAACCAACAATTTCTTTTCCGTTAATCTCTTTTACTTCACCAGTTTTCAAATCGTCGAGAAATAAATTTTCAATTCTCACTCTGACTAATCTTAGAGTAGGCAACCCAACAGCAGCAGTCATTTTTCTAACTTGCCGGTTTCTTCCTTCAATTAAGGTGAGTGAAATCCAGCTCGTTGGAATAGTCTTTCTTTCTCTAATTGGAGGAATTCGAGGCGGGAAGTTTGGATCATCAATTAATTTGGCTTTAGCCGGGAGAGTTAATTTTCCCTCGATTACAACTCCGCTGCAAAGTTTTTGCAAAGCTTCTTTCGTAGGAATTCCTTCAACTTGCGAATAATACTCACGTTCATGC
>JBHEKZ010000421.1:0-4939 GCA_041859025.1 Melioribacteraceae bacterium
AAGTAATTACCCAACGAACAAAATCGGGACGGCTATGTTTAGCTGGTCCGTAAAGAACATTTGTCCTAAGTATTGTATTTCTCACTCCGCTTGAACGAATAGAGTTTTCAGATGCTAATTTCGATCTGCCGTAGTAACCAATAGGACACGGTTTGTCAATCTCGGAATAAGGACCACTTTTTCCATCAAAGATATAATCGGTAGATATATGAATAAGATGCGCGTCAATAGTCCATGAATATAGAGCAATATTTTCAACTCCATTCACATTAATCTTCCAAGTCAGTTCTTTTTCAAGTTCAGCTTTATCTACATTTGTATAAGCAGCGGCATTTATAATAAAATCCGGGACAAACCCTAATACGAGTTCCTTTACGCCATTTTTGTTTGTGATATCTATTCTAGAGTACTGCAAACCAGAAATAAAAGATGACTCTTCGCTGGATGCACACATCAACTCGATTCCCGGTTTAGAAGAAAAGTACTCAGCCAACCTCTGGCCCAACATTCCGTTGGAACCGATTATTAATATTCTATTTTTAATTAATTCGTTCGAAATCATCAGGTGGAAATACTTTCGCAGTTAAATAATTCGGATGTAGATGCAGCATAAGCCCCGGCTTTGTTGGCGATATAAAAAGATTGTTTAATATCATGGTTGCCAATATAGGAATAAAAGGAAGTTGCCCCAAAAACATCTCCGCAACTAACTTTATTTTTCACTATAATTTTTTCTCCATTGATTTTCAATAAATCAATTCCGTTTTTTTTTTGCAATAAACAACTGCGCCTTTTTCCGCTGCAGTAAATTCCTCCTCTTTCAGATTTTCCGATAATTTGAAGAAAAACCTCTGGCATTTACATCACATCAGCAGAAAGTGAAAGATCAATTCTTGAATAAAACGCTCTAATAATTCGAAATTTTCTCTATTCGTACCGCTTAGAAGCACTAATTCCTCTTTTGGTTTAAATCCTAGAGTAGAATATTATACGCCACCAGGTTCAGTTTCCAAGAATTCGTCGTGTTGATCAATTATAGAGTGGCCGATCATTAGAATTTTCATTCGCCAAAAAAAGATGTATTTTGAACTGAATACATTATCAATGTTGTTACTAATATATAAAAGACATTTCACATTTTATCTAAGAGTTAAAAATGAAAATTGGTATTACATGTTACCCTACTTACGGTGGAAGCGGTGTTGTGGCGACTGAGTTAGGTCTCGCTTTGGCAAAGCTTGGTCATCAAGTACATTTTATTAGTTACGCTATTCCTAGAAGATTGAACAGATTTGTTGAGAACATCTTCTTTCACGAAGTTGAAATGAGCACATATCCTCTTTTTGAGCATTCGCTTTACGGTTTATCTTTGACAAGCAAAATGCTGGAAGTCATTGAATACGAAAAACTCGATTTAATGCATGTACACTATGCAATACCTCATGCAGTAAGCGCTTACATGGCAAGAAAGGTATTAGAAAAAGCGAATAAAAGTATTAAGTTTATTACAACTCTTCACGGAACAGACATAACATTAGTAGGTTTAGAGCCATCGTTTATGCCTTTGGTAAAGTTCAGCATCGAAGAAAGCGATGGCGTAACAGCTGTTTCAAGATTCCTCAAAGAAAAAACTCTCACTAACTACAATATTCAGAAAGATATTGAGGTCATTTACAATTTTATTGATCTAGATGTTTATAAACCCCAGCCAAGTGATGTTTTTAGACAACACATTGCCCCCAATGGAGAGAAAGTTTTAGTTCACACATCCAATTTCCGTCCGGTTAAAAGAGTGCCGGATACACTTCGAATCCTAGAGAAAGTGAAAAAGGAAATTCCAGCTAAATTGGTTTTAGTCGGCGACGGGCCGGATAGAAGCGAGTGTGAACGTTTAGCTCGTGAACTTGATATACAAAAGGATGTGATTTTTCTAGGCAAACAAGATGCGCTCGCCGAAATTCTAAACGCGGCTGATATTTTTCTTATGCCATCGCAATCAGAAAGTTTTGGCCTATCCGCTCTTGAAGCAATGGCATGCGGCAAACCGGTAATAAGCAGTTCAGTTGGCGGTCTTCCGGAATTAGTGATCCATAACGATACTGGTTACATAGCTGAGATTGGTGATGTTGAGCGAATGTCTAAGTATGCAGTAGACTTGCTCACTAATGAAAAGAAGTATAACATTTTCGCAAAGAATTCGCTCGACCGCGCGGTAAAACATTTTGACAAGAATCTTGTATTACCTAAGTATATCGAGTATTACGAGAGAATTTTGAATTCGTGATTGGAATTAAAACGGCTCCGGCTTTTCGCCTAGAGCCGTTTTTCAATTCTTAATTTGAAGATATTGTTTTACGTCCGATACTATGATAAATATAACCAAGCTCTTCCATTTTCTTTACTTCGAAAATATTTCTCCCATCAAAAATGATTTTATTTTTCAGCAGAGATGTGATTTTTTCAAAATCGGGATTTCGGAACTCATTCCACTCGGTAAGCATAAGTAGTGCATCTGCATCCTTCAGCATTCCATACTGATCTTGACTGTAATCTAGAATATCTTTCAAATAAAATTTGGCATTCTCTGTTGCCGCAGGATCATACGCAACTACTTTTGCACCCAGCCTTACTAACTCGCGTATGATATAAATTGACGGAGCTTCGCGCATATCATCAGTATTTGGTTTGAAAGCCAATCCCCATACAGCAAATTTCTTTCCTTTAATATCCATTCCGAACTGCTGCAACACTTTTTTAACAAGAATTAATTTCTGTGCCTTGTTAACATCATCAACAACTTTCAAAATTCTCATTGGCGATTCAAAATCATCTGCGGTTTTGATAAGAGCGTTTACATCTTTGGGAAAACATGAGCCTCCGTAACCAATTCCTGGAAATAAAAAGCGCTTGCCTATTCTTGTATCGGCACCCATTCCCTTGCGAACCATATCTACATTAGCACCTACTTTTTCGCAGAAGTTCGCCAGCTCGTTCATATAAGTAATTCTCATTGCCAAATATGAGTTTGCGGCATACTTTGTTATTTCTGAACTCTCCGGTTCCATTTCATAAATTGGATTGCCTTGACGGACAAACGGTTCGTATAGCGCACGCATCATCTCGAATGATTTTTCGTTTCTGGCACCTACAACCACTCTATCCGGCTTCATGAAATCATCTACAGCAAAACCTTCGCGTAAAAATTCCGGGTTCGAAACAACATCAAACTTCTCAATTCCATATTTTTTTAGAATTTCTGTAACAGCTCTGCTTGTACCAACCGGAACGGTGCTTTTGTTTACAATAACTTTAAAATCTTTATCGCCCGCTTCTTGCAATATTTTTCCGATAGATTCTGCTACAGCAAAAACATATTTAAGATCAGCCGAGCCGTCTTCGCCTTGAGGAGTTGGAAGACAAAGAAAAATTACATCAGTTTCATTTACAGCTGATTTCAAATCATCGGTAAAAATCAATCTTTCCTTTTCCACATTTCTGTGGAATAAAATATCCAGACCCGGTTCATAGATCGGCACCTCGCCGGCTTTTAGTTTCTTTAATTTATCTTGATCGTTATCTACGCATACAACATTGTTTCCCATTTCCGCAAAACATGTTCCGCTTACTAATCCTACATATCCCGTTCCTATAACTGATAATTTCATGTTACCCTCACTTAGATTGATTTAGAAAATCTTTTTCGATTTCAGAAAATTTTTTGGCAAGCAAATCTTTTGACGAAACGATCGGTAATTCAACCTGCCAATTGATATTGAGTGTTTCATCATTAAATAGAATTGACCGTTCAGCTTCTTTGTTGTAGAGGTTGGAGCACTTGTAGCTGAAAATCGCTTCTTCGCTTAACACAGAAAATCCATGTGCAAAACCGGGTGGAATCCATAATTGTGTTTTATTTTCTTCACTTAGCTCAACCGAAAAATATTGACCAAGGGTTGGTGAGCCAAAACGAATATCAACAGCAACATCTAATACTTTCCCAATTATTACACTGCAAAGTTTTCCCTGTGCCGATTCACCAACTTGGTAATGCAATCCTCGAACTGTTCCTTTTTTCGACCGGCTTATATTATCTTGAATGAATGAAACACCGATTCCTCCGTTCAAATATTTTTCTTTATTGAATGATTCAAAAAAATAACCGCGTTCATCGGGAAATACATCCGGATGAACAACCAACAAGTCATCTATAAATACTTTTTCAAATTTCATTAACTCTCCTAAAACTTTGGATTTTGGTGCCAAGCCCAAGCCGTCTTAATTATTTCTTCAATTCCGAATTTCGGATTCCATCCTAAAACCGTTTGAGCTTTTTTGTTGTCCGCTACAAGAATTGCCGGATCGCCGGCGCGGCGGCCTACTAGTTCTATAGGAATATCCTTGCCAGTAATTTGCTTTGTCTTTTCTATTATCTCTAAAACGGAATTTCCATCTCCTGTTCCGAGGTTTATTATTGTAGAAACTCCTCCTTCATTCAAATAATTCAAAGCTCGCAAGTGGGCGTCAGCTAAGTCATTTACATGAATGTAATCGCGAATGCAAGTTCCATCATTTGTGTTGTAATCGTTTCCAAAAACAAGAATTTTATCTCTCTTCTTCTGAGCAGTATAAATTACCAGAGGAATTAAATGAGATTCCGGTTCGTGACTTTCTCCAATTTCGCTATTCGGATCAGCTCCGGCTGCATTGAAGTAACGCAAACAAACGCTTTTTATCCCGTGAGCAATTTCAAAATCATGCAGAAGTGTTTCGATAATCAATTTTGTGTTCGCGTAAGGATTTATTGGATTAGAAACCTGATCTTCAGAAATTGGCACTTTTACCGGATTACCATAAATTGAACATGTGGAAGAGAAGACAAAATTCTTTACGCCGTTTTCAACACACGCACGAATTAAGTTGTAGCTTCCAACAACATTGT
>JBHEKZ010000306.1:0-3116 GCA_041859025.1 Melioribacteraceae bacterium
CACCGCTACTGGACAAACACTTAAAGAGCATGATGTAAATCTGATTCCGGTTATGAATAAAGCTGTTGCATTCACTAACTTTTCTGAAAAATGGAAAGCATACAAGAATAATCAAGAAGAAATGGGTGAGTATGTTTTCGATAAACCAATATTTAAGGATGAGCAGTTCATCTCACCGGAAAAATTAATTAAGAAGGGAATTGGTCTTGCCGTAAGTTTCCGCGGCTGCTCGCTTGGCGCGGAAGGTTTGGATCAATCATCATGTTACATTTCTGTTCAGCCCGATGGTAAAATTGTAGTGCTAAGCGGATTAGCTGAAAATGGGCAAGGCTTACGAATGACTTTAATTATGGCGGCTGCAGAAGCACTTGGCGTTACATCAGAAAAAATAATTTTTTTGGAATCGGATACAACTAAAATGGAGGACAGCGGACCAACTGTTGCTTCGAGAGGTACAATAATGGGTGCCGCTGCCGCAAAAAATGCTGGCGATCTTCTCCGAGAAAAATTAGAAATGATTGTTCGTGAAGAATACAAACTTGATGAAACTGATTTCATTTCATTCAGAGAGAACTTGATCTTTTCCAGAAAAAAAGGAATGATAGCAAAGTTTGAGGATGCTGTTAAGTTGGCAATTAAAAACAATGCAGAACTCTCGGCTATTGGCAGATACAAAAGTCCGGATGTTAGCTGGGATGAACACAACGGTCAAGGAGATGCGTACTTCACTTATGTTTATGGTTGTCAGGTAGCTGAGGTAAGTGTTAACACTGGAACTGGAGAAGTTTACTTAAACAAAATAACGGCGGTTCACGATCCGGGAACAGTTATCAACAGACTTGGTGCAATTGGACAAATATATGGCGGCGTAACACAAGGTGCCGGTTACGGAGTTTTAGAAGAAGTCACTACTGATAACGGAATGATTCGTGAGCTTAATTTTGATCAATACTTAATTCCAACCGCAAAAGATATTGATGAAATTAAACCACTTTTCCTTGAGGGGAATGAAAAGTATGGAGCCTGGGGTGCAAAATCTTTAGGAGAACCTACTCTAGAACTGGGTGCCGCCGCAATCGCTAACGCTGTATCTAACGCACTCGGGAAAAGGTTCTATAATATTCCGCTAAACTTAGAAGAAATTTTACTTGGTAAGAAATTGCGCCCGCAAGATTTGAAGAGAGGCAGTTTATGATTGATTTGAAATGCAGTGTATTTACTCCAAAGAATTTATCGGAAACTCTTCATCTATTAGCTAATTCAGATTCTACAACAAAAATTCTTGCCGGCGGTACTGATGTAATTGTTGGAAAGACACAAGGTTCTAAACGTTTTGCTGATGCTGTGACTTTGATTGATATAACTAGAATTGAAGAAATAAAAGGAATCAGTGCTGCAAATGGAATGATTTCAATTGGAGCGGCAACTACTTTTGCCGAAATATGTAAAAATAAAATCGTTGAAGAGCACCTTCCGCTTCTGAAAAAAGCTGCTTCTACTGTTGGCAGTCAGCAAATTAGAAACAGAGCCACTATAGCCGGCAATTTTATTAACAATGCACCTTGTGCCGATACCGTTCCAGCACTTCTTGTTTATGATGCCAGTATAGAAATAAAATCACTCAATGCAGTTAGAACTGTTTCTTTGCAGGATTTTTTGCAAGGTCCTTACAAAACTCAATTGCAATTGGGTGAAATTGCTACACGAATTTTTATACCCATAAAAGCCCGGAATTATTTCGGAGATTTTTATAAGCTTGGAAGACGACGCGCTGTTGCTATAAGCCGTTTAACACTTGCTGTTTTGGTTCAGTTAAAAGAGCAGAAGATTGTTGATATCAAAATCGCTTCCGGCGCGGTTACCCCTATTGGAACTCGGTTTCCAAAACTGGAAGAATCTGCGATTGGAAAAATGATGAATGAGAGTCTTTACCAAGACCTAGCTAAGAAAATGGGTGAAGAAGTTTTAGCGGTAACTGGGTTGCGCTGGTCCAGTGCTTATAAACTGCCGGTTGTTCAACAAATGTTTTATCAATTATTAAAGGGACTTGAGCGCTAATTGTTATGCGTTCGTTGATAATAAAATTATGGAAATAAAATTTGCTCTAAATGGAAAAAAAGTTGAAGCTGATGTAAGTCCGAGCATTCGCTTGCTGGATTTGCTTCGCGAAGAATTCAATTTGACCGGAACCAAAGAAGGATGCGGTGTAGGTGAATGCGGAGCTTGTACAGTAATATTAAACGGCTCGGCCGTAAATTCTTGTTTAGTTTTGGCTTCTCAAGTTGAGGGAACAGACATACTCACAATTGAAGGAATAGCAAAAGGAGAAGAACTTCATCCGCTGCAGAAAAATTTCTTGTTGAATGGCGCTGTACAATGCGGATTCTGTTCCCCGGGAATGATTCTTTCCTCTTATGCCTTGCTGCAAGAAAATCCGGATCCTACAGAAGAAGAAATTAAAGATGCAATAGCTGGTAATTTGTGCCGTTGTACCGGTTATAAACAAATTATTGATGCTGTAAAACAAACAGCCAAAGAATTACATTCAATCACTAAATAGAAATTGTAATGGCCGATCTGAAAACAAACATTCTTGGAATAAATTTTAGCAACCCAATTTTCACTGCCGCAGGTCCTACTGCCGCAAATTACGAAATGTTGAAACGCGCGCAGGATGGCGGTGCCGGCGGATTAGTTGTTAAAACAATTAGCGTTGAAGCCGCAAAAGTTCCGATACCAAATATTTCCAATTTTAATCCGAATAGTCTGCTTAATGCCGAACTTTGGAGTGAGGTTGGCTACAAGGAATTTATTGAACAAGAATTAAAAAGAATTAGAACACTTGGCGTGCCTGTAATTGCTTCGGTTGGCTACTCTCCGCAAGATTTGGAAATTCTTGGCAAGGAGTTAAACGGAAGCGGTTTGATTGATGCTGTCGAGTTTTCAATTCACTACATTGATAAAGATGCGGGCAACTTGCGTATAACCGCAGAGGCACTTAAAAACAATATTGATGTTCCGGTATTTGCAAAATTTTCGCCGGGTGTTTCCGATTTACCGCTCGCCGTATCTATGTTAGATGATGTTGTCGATGGTTATGTTGCGATCAATTCTGT
>JBHEKZ010000558.1:0-4816 GCA_041859025.1 Melioribacteraceae bacterium
AAGATTACTTTGAAAAATTAGTAAAATATGATAGCAGACTATTTCCGGCTTTGCGAACAAAATTTTTAAGTGGTTGGGTAAAACTTCCGGACGCTAAGACTTTTGTTTCTTATCGTAATGGTGAAATAAACGGATATGCAACTATTCGAAAGTGTAAAGTTGGCTATAAAATTGGCCCCCTTTTCGCTAATGATACTGAAACTGCCAATGCATTGTTTGTTGCCGTTTGTAATTTTGCCGGGATTGGCTCCACAATCTATCTTGATACTCCGGAAACTAATCTAAATGCCGTTGCACTTGCAGAAAACTATGGGATGAAGAAAGTGTTTGAAACTGCTCGCATGTATACCAAAGAAAAGCCCGGTATTGATATGAGCAAAATTTTTGGTGTAACTACTTTCGAACTTGGGTAAGTTTTGTTTTATAAGATTACTTGGGTAATTTTATTCGAAACTCCGTGAACTCGTTTTCTACTGAAGTAAAAGTTAGTTCTCCTTGATGTTCTTTTGTAACAATATCGTAACTAATTGAGAGTGCCAGTCCAGTGCCTTTGCCTGGTGGTTTTGTAGTGAAAAAAGGACTGAATATTTTATTCCAATTCTCTTTCTTAATCCCCTTTCCGTTGTCTTTTACAACAATCTCAATGCTGTCTGTGTCATTAATCGTTTTAATATCTACAAATGGTATAAAGCCATCGCCTAGTTTTTCTTTCATTTCAAATGCTTCGTACAATGCGTTGTCGATTAAATTAAGGAATACTCTACTAAGATTTTGAGACGCTACATTTAACTTTGGTAAATCTTCGGCATATTTAGTTCTAATTTTTACGTTGAAATCTTGGTTGTGTGCCCTCCGGCCAAGATAAGCCAGATTAATGTATTCTTTCAATAAAGAATTAATATCGGTCGCTTGTTTCTCGGTGGAATTTCCTCTGGAGTGCATCAACATATTCTTTACAATTCCATCTGCGCGTGTACCATGCTCGTTAATTTTTTTTAAGTTGAATTTAAGTGTGGAGATTATTTCTTCTATCTCATTAAGTTCACAGCCAACAACTGTCTTTTTAAGATTCGAGAAAGAATCCAGCAGTTCAATTAATAAGTCTTCCGAGAGCTGCGAAAAATTGTTCACAAAGTTTAACGGATTTTTAATCTCGTGAGCAATTCCGGCTGTTAACGCTCCTAACGATGCGAGCTTTTCTTGAATGATTAGCCGCTCCTGCATGTTCTTAATTTTTTTTAAGGATTCTTCCAACTGCTTATTCCGTTCTCGTAGTTCGAGTTGAGCAAGCACTTGTCTTGCCAAAGCATTAAGTGCGTTTTTTTCTTCTTCCGATAAATCTCTCGGTTTAGAATCCATTACACACAGACTTCCTAAAGGCAGTCCTTCCGAAGTTACTAATGGTGCGCCGGCGTAAAATTTTACTTTTTTGCCGGAAGTTACCAGCGGGTTATCGAAAAACCGTTCATCCTTTGTAGCATCATTCACTATAAAAATATCCGATTCATGAATAGCGTGAGCGCAAAAAGCTATGTCTCGAGGAGTTTCCTCAAGATCAAATCCCACTTTTGACTTGAACCATTGTCTTTCTTTATCTACAAAACTTAGCAGCGCAGTTGGCGATTTAGTTATGAACGCCGCAAGCAAAGTTATATCGTCATATTCCTGTTCGGCGGGAGTGTCGAGGATGTTGTGTCTCATTAACGCTTCTAACCTATCGGTTTCACGCTTATGCGGGAGTGGTTTTATCATTTCTGCCTTTGGAATCTTAATTGATTAGTTTTTTGCAATAATATGCTATTTAGCGCATAATCGCTATCATAAGTAGTTTGGTAATGAATAAAGGATGAATTTATTCCAATCGACTAGTCATTACTTTCAAGTAGAATTACTTCGCCGTCCATGTTTGTTACAATAACTTTTTCTTTATCAATAGGGGCTACCGTATTTATTAGCGAGACTCCGGTTTTATACTTCCATTTTATTTCAAGACTCGACTTGTCTATAGCGACTACTAAACCGTTCTTTGTTCCGAAATAAATAACGCCCTCTTTTTCTTGAGGCATTGATGGATCAATTTCGTAACCGAACTTACAATCAATTGCTTTAATAAGCTCAGCTTTGTCAGACAATGCTGAAAATACAAAGAGCGAATCGTTCATTCCTTTGGCGTAAACATATTTACCGTCTTCGGAAATTCCAATTGATTCGCGTACTTGATGTTTATTTGTTCTCCAAACAGTTCTTCCAGTTTCAGCATCGATTGCCGTTGCTATTCTATCCGGTGCGACTACAAATACTTTTCCATTTGAAGCTACTGGCCAGCAAGCGGCGGGCGAATATAGAAAACCCCCTGTGCCTTGCCATTTCCAAGCAAGCGTTCCATCATTAGTATTAAGCGCATATAAGTAACTATCCCATGCGCCGAAAATGACTTTATCATTATAAATCAGAGGCTTGGATTCAACAAATTCTGCTATTCCAGCATATTCCCAAATTAAATTGCCGGTAGAAAGATTGATTGCTCGGAACTTGCCGTCGCCTCCGCCAATGTAAACAGCATCATTATAAATTTTAGGAAGAGCAACTATTGGAGATTGGGTTGCGTATTTCCATTCAAACTTTCCCGTTGTAGCATTTATGCAATAAATATTCTGATCGTTTGAGCCAAACACAACTTTATTGTTTGAAACATCCGGAGAACCATAAATTGCACCATCGGTTTTAAATTGCCATTTCAATTTTCCCTCACTAAGCGAAATACAATAAACATAACCGCTGCCGCTTGTTACAAATATATTATCCTTATAGACAACCGGAGAGGAAGTTAAGGTGAAATTTGTTTTGTAACTCCAGCTGACTTTAACGTTAGGGTAATCTGAGTTGATAGAATAACTCGGTCGCCCATATTTAACCGTATCTAAAGAGTAATCAATATTTCTCATCGTAGTTTTATTCCATGCAGGCTTGGCGGTTTTACCCGGTATTTTTACAGCATAGGTAATGCTTTCTTTCCCTACTTCAACAATAGTAAACCCACCCAAATTTTCTTTTGCGCGAAGATTTGATCTTCCCATAACACCGGGAATTCCTTCAAAGCTATATGAATGATTTGCGTGTCCATGTCCGCATAGAACAACTTTTATGTTGTATTTTTTCAGCCGGTTAGTAACTTCAAACCAATTGTCAATTTGGTCATCGAGAGGGTAGTGGGTTACAAAGATTAAGGGAAGACTTTTGTCTGATATTTTTGCTAGAGTCGAATCAAGCCAGCGTAAATCTTCCGGTGAAAAATGTCCGTCTCCCATCCTCATAATCGGTCCTTCATGCATGCCGATAAAACGGATTCCTTGATAATCGAAAACAAACTTCTCATTACCGAATATTCGGGAAAAATTTGTACAGCCCGATTCTGACCACTTAGTATCGTGATTGCCTGGAATTATGTAATATGGTTTGTGCAGTTTATCTAATATACTTTTTGCTTCTAATAGGTCCCTAGTTTTTCCTGTTTCTGTTATGTCGCCGGATAGTATTACAAAATCAACATCATTTAATGAGTTGATATCGTTTACTGTATTTATTAAATCATCTGCACCGGTTATACCGCCAACATGTGTATCGGTTATCCAAGCAAACTTAAACTGTTGAGAATAAATCGCATTACCGCATAAAAGATTAATCAAAACAAAAAGAAGTAATGGAATAAATTGCTTGCTGGATAGTTTTGTCATTTTCATAACTAAGAATATTTGTTGTGTCTAAATATAATTATTTCAGAGAAAGCAGGATTTGTTTCTGCGACAATTAGCTTCCTAAGCTTTAAGTTAACAGCAGTTAAGTCAGTTCAAAACACTTTTTGAGCAGTTACTGAAAAGTATTTACCATTTAGCGGGTTCTATTAAAATATTTTATATTCCCTTCGAATATTACATATAAACCATAAAGGCGAGAATTGGACTCGAAACAACATACAATTCTTTTAGTTGAAGATGATCCACTTTTAGCGGCCACAGAAATTTATTGGCTCAAAAAGGCCGGATATGTAGTTAAACATGTTTCTAACGGTGAGGAAGCAGTCAAAACCGTTAATGAAGTTGCTAAAGGAATTGACTTAGTATTAATGGATATAAACTTAGGCCATGGGATTGATGGTACCGAAGCCGCCCGGATAATATTAAAATCTCATGAAATTCCTTTACTATTTCTCTCATCCCATACCGAAAAAGAGATTGTCGCCAAGACAGAAAAAATAACTTCTTACGGCTATGTAGTTAAAGACTCGAAGAATGTTGTGCTGCTTGCTTCAATAAAAATGGCATTTAAGCTTTTTAATGCAAATCAAGAATTACGAAATAAAGAGAAGGCGATAGAAGAAAGAGAAAACCACCTTAGAGCCATAGTTGAATCGGCTCCATTTGGTGCTCATTCGTACGAATTACAAAACGATGGCAGATTGATCTTTTGCGGTTATAATGCTGAAGCAGTAAAAATTCTTGGTTTCGATCACAAAACACTACTAGGAAAAACAATTGAGGAAGCATTTCCTCCTCTAGCCGACACCGAAGTACCAGCACTATATAAAAAAGTGGCTACAGATGGAAAACTATACGAAGATGAACAGATAAATTATAAAGACAATAGAATTGCTGATGCTTATGAGATTCATGCTTTTCAAACATCTAAAAATAATATGACGGTTTTCTTTAAAAACATAACTGATCAAAAGAAATCAGAAATGGCAATAAAGGAGAGTGAAGAAAAATTTCGGACATTAATAGAGTTTGCGCCGGACGCTTTCTTTCAAGGAGATAAA
>JBHEKZ010000281.1:0-5313 GCA_041859025.1 Melioribacteraceae bacterium
ACAAGACACTTCCGCATCAATAAACATTTTGAAATCGTTGAAAAGTGTTTATTCTTTTTTGATTAGTGATCTGGACGGCGATAATTGTCCCTTTTCTCCGTCTTGTTCAAACTTCTTTATTGATGCAGTAAAGGAAACAAATCTTTTCTCCGGTACTCTAATCTTTGCAGATAGATTTACCAGGGACATGAATGTTTTTAAGGGAAATGGGCATTACTTGCTTCACAAATCGGGAAAATATTTTGACCCGGCATTTAATTACACATTAAATTTGCAGTCAATAAAATTTAGTCCAGCGGAAAATTGATACTTATGATTAATAGCAAATTGTTCTTTTTGTTATGGATTGGTATGGTCTTCTTTTATGTTAATTCTTTTGCCCAAACAATCGAAAACGATGTTTATTCTCCCAAAAACAGATTAAAATTCGCTGATCATCTTTACTTGGAAAAAGATTATTTACGTGCTATAGGGGAATACAAGGAATTTCTGAAAACTTCCGATAGCGATACTGCACGGTTTAGATTTGCCAACAGTTTTTTAAAAATCGGCAGATATGATGAAGCGGAACAAAACTTCAAAACACTTTTTGTTGGTTCTAGTCTGATTGATGAAGCAAAATTGTTTTTTTATAAATCACTTTTCTTTTCAAACGACTTCAGCTCATTCCGCCTGAATTATGATAGCCGGCTTAATTACACTCAAAAGTATAGCCAATCATTGGCGCGCCTAAATAGTGCAACTTATTTCTTTGGTAAATCAACATTGCCAAGCGAAACGTTATTGCTAAAACCATTCGATGATTCGCTTCAGACCAGGCTGCTTTTTTTCTACAAAATGAAAACGAATCCTCCGAAGAAAAATCCTGTTACAGCGGCATTGCTTTCGGCGGCGGTTCCCGGCGCCGGCAAAGTATATACAGGAGAGCTAACTGATGGGCTGATAGCCTTTGGCGCGACTCTGCTTTCCGGTTTTCTTGCTGTAAATAATTTTCAGCATGATCATCAATTCCGCGGATGGCTTTTTACTGGTCTTACTGCTTTCTTTTACGGTGGAAGCATTTACGGTTCAGCTGCTTCTGCACAGATTTATAATGCCCGTCTCCAGTTTAATCTTGAAAGTGAAATCAAAATCTTTTTCGAAGAAAGAAATTATTTCCTTCCTAAAATTGATCTATAATGTTTCTATCTAAGAAATATGTTTTAGTTTTTCTTTGTTTCCTTTCTGCACTTCATGCACAATCAATAACAGAGTTATTACTAGAGAGGGCCGAATTTTTGTATAATTCGAGTCGGTACTTTGATGCAATTACAGAGTACAAAAGAATTTTGTTCTTCGCAAAAGAGAATGATCTTAGCGCAAAGGTGAATTTTAGAATTGCTCAATGTTACAAGACCGGCGCGTTTTTCGATGAAGCTATCAAGTATCTTTCTTTGGCAGAAAGAAACTCCAGCGATGCTTCCTTTTTGTTTGATATTAAAACCGAAGTTATTCGCTGCAATATTTTAAGAAGAACTACAGCACGCGCACTACAGATTTGTGATGATCTTGATCGAGACTCAAGATTTGCTTCAGGTAAGGAACAAACAAATTATTGGCGCGGATGGGCATATATGTTTGCTGATGATTGGGGAAACGCATCAAAATCTTTCGGTAAATATGATTCGCAAAAAGAAATGAAATTGCTGTGCGATCGTGTCCAAAACGATAAACTTTCCGTTACTTTTGCTAAGGTTATTTCTTATATTTTGCCCGGCTCTGGACAGATATACTCTGGTAAAATTTTATCTGGATTGATGTCGCTGGCTTGGAATTTAGCTGCTGGTTATTTTACTGTGAACGCATTTATTGCAAACCGGGCTTTTGATGGAATTGTGATAGGCGAGCTGGTCTGGCTTAGATTTTATAGAGGTAATCTGGAAAATGCCGAAACTTTTGCAGAGCAAAAGAATATAGAAGTTGCAAATAAAGCATTAGAATATTTACAGAATGAATACAGAGGATTAAAACCGTGAATTTTACAGAAAATGATATCAGAAGAATTACATTTGAAACCATAAGCGAGTTGGGTTCGAACGCAACTCCGGAAGTGGTAAAAGAAGCTGTACGTAAAAAAGTTGAAACAAGTTCATCAGTAACCTTTGCTAACAAGAAGCCGGATGCTGTTTCGGGTAGGGTAATTCTTACATCATTTGGCTTGAATAAGCCGGGAATTGTTGCGGCAATAACAACTGCTCTTGGAAAATCTAATTGCGATATTCAAGATCTTAGTCAAAAAATCATGGGGGATTTCTTTACCATGATTATGATTATTGACATAACCAATTCACAAAAAGACTTGAAAGAAATTCAAGAAGAAATGTACAAGACTGCCGAGCCACTAAACATTAAAATTTATTTACAACACGAAGATGTTTTTCGTTATATGCACAGAATTTAACGAAAAACGATAGACGGAAAACGAAAGACGTTTAACCGTTTCCCGTTTCACTTTTCACGAGGAGTTATGAACTACGAATTCACCGAAATATTAGAAACTATTAGAATGACGGAAATCGAGCATTTTGATATCCGAACAGTAACACTTGGAATTAGTCTGCGAGATTGTCACGATAGAAGCATTGAAGTTACAAAGCAAAAAATTTATGATAAAATTGTTCGCTACGGAAGAGAACATGTTAAAAACGCAAAAGAAGTTGAAGCACAGTATGGAATTTCGATTGCGAACAAAAGAGTCTCTGTTACTCCAATTTCAATTCCATTTGATGCTTTTAAAATGGAAGACTTTATCGAGATTGCGAAAACTTTAGATAAAGCTGCAGAAGAAATCGGAATTGATTACATAGCCGGTTTTTCAGCTTTAGTTCAAAAAGGAATGACAAACGGCGAGCGCGAACTTATTAAAGCAATTCCTCATGCACTCGCACAGACAAAAAGGGTTTGTTCAAGTGTAAATATTGGTTCTACAAAAGCTGGAATCAATATGGACGCAGTTAACTTGATGGCCGAGTCAATAAAGCAAGTAGCAGAATTAACTAAAGATAAAGATTCTATTGGCTGCGCAAAACTTGTTGTCTTTGCAAATGCTGTGGAGGACAATCCATTTGTTGCCGGGGCTTTTCATGGTGTTACCGAGCCTGAGGTTGTTCTCAATGTAGGAATTAGCGGTCCCGGTGTTGTTCTGGAAGCAATTAAGGAAGCAGGTAATGTGGATTTGCAGCAATTAGCTGAGGTAATCAAGAAAACGATTTTTAAGGTTACACGCGCGGGCGAACTGATTGGAAGAAAGGTCGCAGAGAAAAACGGCGTTCCATTCGGAATTGTGGATATTTCCCTCGCTCCTACTCCTGCTGAAGGTGACAGTATTGCTGATATTCTTAAAGCAATGGGTGTTGAAGATGTTGGAGCGCCCGGAACAACTGCTGCCTTGGCAATGTTGAATGATTCAGTGAAGAAAGCGGGCTTAATGGCAAGCTCTTCCGTTGGCGGAATGAGCGGAGCTTTCATACCTGTTAGTGAAGACATGGGAATGATTCGTGCGGTACAGGCCGGCCATCTTTCCTTAGAAAAATTGGAAGCAATGACAGCAGTTTGTTCTGTTGGTCTTGATATGATTGCAATTCCCGGCGATACTCCGGCATCTACAATTGCCGGTATTATAGCTGATGAAGCTGCGATTGGAATTATCAACGATAAAACTACTGCCGTCAGAATTATTCCAGCCTACGGCAAAAAAGTTGGAGAGATGGTTGACTATGGCGGATTGCTTGGATTAGCGCCCATCATGGAGGTAAGAACCATCAGTTCAAGAGGTTTTGTTGGACGAGGCGGTAAAATTCCGGCTCCAATGAGAAGTCTTACTAATTAGTAACGAAATTAACTGAGCTGCATAAAATTTATTTTCTTTAAGGAGGATCGATGAGTAAAGGTCTAAAAATTACTCTTGGAGTTGTAGGCGCAATCGTAATCATATTCATTATGTTATTTTCTTGGGTAACCGGAAAGTATAATGGTTTTGTTAGCCTAAATGAGGGTGTTAAAGGAGCTTGGAGTCAAGTTGAAAACGTTTATCAGAGAAGATCGGATCTTATTCCAAACTTAGTAGCTACAGTTAAAGGAGTTGCTAATTTCGAAAAAGAAACTTACACAGCTGTAACAGAAGCACGTGCTAAAGTTGGTCAGATGAAAATTGATGCTACTCAATTAGATGATCCGGAAGCGTTCGCTCGTTTCCAAAAAGCGCAAGACGGTTTGAGCGGCGCATTACAGAGATTGATGGTAGTTTCAGAAAACTATCCGCAGCTGAAAGCAAATGAAAACTTCTTGCAACTGCAAGCCCAGCTTGAAGGAACTGAAAATAGAATTACTGTAGAACGCCGGAAGTTCAATCAAGTTGTGCAAGATTATAATACGGCTATTAAAAAGTTTCCGGGTGTAATAATTGCAAATTTTGGCGGCTTTAGAGAAAAGGCTTATTTCAAAGCAGCTGAAGGCGCAGATCAAGCACCAAAAGTACAATTCTAATTTAACAAAGAGTGTAGAGTGAAGAGAGCAGAGCTAAATTCAAAAATTCTAATATTCTTACTAGCAGTATTTGTTAGTTCTGCTTTTTCGCAAGTATCAATTCCGGTTTTGAAAAATTATGCTAATGACCAAACCGGAACCTTAAACAGCTCGGAACTTTACACTCTTGAATCAAAATTAAAAACTTTCGATGATTCGACTTCCAACCAAGTTGTATTCTTAATGTTGAATACACTTGACGGCTATCCGCTTGAAACTTTTTGTTACGAAACTGCCGCTAAAAATCAGATAGGCTCTAAGAAAAACAATAATGGAGTTTTGTTTTTCCTTGCCAAAGAAGATCGTAAAATGAGAATTGAAGTTGGTTATGGACTCGAGGGAGCTCTTCCGGATGCATTAGCAAGTTCAATTCTTCGTAATGAGGTTCGTCCTTACCTGAAAGCGGGTGATTATTTTGCCGGCGTAAACGCAGGACTTGATGCAATAATAGCGGCAACCAAAGGTGAATACAAAGGCGAACCGAAAAGCAAAGGAAAAGGAACCGGAATTCCATTTATCTTCATTGTAATTATTTTTATAATAATTGCGGCGGTTAGTGGAAAAGGGGGACGTGGAGGCGGCGGCGGGTTGCTTCCATTGTTGATTCTTAGCTCAATGGGAGGCAGTAGCAGAGGAGGTAGCAGTTGGGGAGGAAGTAGCGGCGGCGGCGGTTTTGGAGGTTTTTCTGGCGGCGGCGGCTCTTTTGGCGGCGGCGGCTCCAGCGGAAGTTGGTAATTTAGCGCATTTTCG
>JBHEKZ010000592.1:0-12870 GCA_041859025.1 Melioribacteraceae bacterium
AGCATTGAATTTTATTACAGAAATATTGTTTTCAAGAAATTCATCGTTTAATAAATCAACACGAACAATAAATTGATTTGTTCCGGCTACGAAGCTTCCAACCGTAAAATTTAGATTTACTATTGCCTGATTAACCAGCACGGTTCCGTTTATTTCGTCTATCTTCTCTTCATCATCAATATTATTATTAAGATTAATATCTCGGAACAGCTTAACTGAATAAGCTGTTTCTATACTCTTACCTAGATTTTCTATCGTTGCTGTTAATTGAATTGTCTTTCCAATTTCGGCGTACTTGGAGCTTGTTACAAAACTTTTAACACTCAGATCATGACTCTTCTCTGAAACTGAATTTATCTTTGAAGGTGTAGCCTTGTACTTGCTTAAAGATGTGTTCCAGTTAGCAGCTTCAATAGAAGAAACATTAATTGAAAGTCTTTCCAGAGACCTCCCTCCGCTGTTTCCTCCCCAGGTTGGAGCGTATTTTAAGGAATCAACCGTAGAGTTAACATTACTCTTAAGAATTACATCATCACCGGTATTACTAAAAGAGGGAAGCCCTTTTACAATTAGATTAAGCGAATGACTGTAATAGTTTGTAATAGTTGCGTCGCTGCTTACAACAACATATTCGCTAGGCTGAAGCAGAAAATCGTTTGAGGTAATTACAGCAGTAGTGGAATTATCAGAAATCTTCCAGTTTTTCAGATTTACCGTATGGTCTGTTCTATTAAAGAGTTCAATCCATTCCGGTTCATCGTTAGAGGGCGCGTACATTATTTCATTTATTACAACATCAGTATAAGAAGCCGGTTTTTCTCCTATTGTAGTAAGTACATAAGCTTTATTATCTGAGGGTTTTTCATCCGGCGTGTAGGTAACCTTTGCAATTATCAAGTTCTGCCCAATCTGATCCGCATAAAACTTTGCATTTACGAAAATTGAATCGTTCGAAGATAGGTCTATATAATTATTACTAAATATCCGTTCACTAACTTGCTCAATAGAATCCGCATTCATGTCTCGAAATATTTCTACGGAATAATTTGCTGCATCGAGAACTCCGTTATTCTTAACTATGAACTTCACATAAACAGAATCCCGCTCTACCGGGTTTGCCGGTGTTAAAGAACTTAATCTGACTGTAAGATTATGCAAATAGCTTATGGGTGTTACAGAATTTATTTTTCCGGGGGAGCCGTTGGCAGTTGTTCCGTTACGCCAATTGGCGGAACTGTTATCCTTACCGAGTAAGTATTTTTCATCTGAAATTCCGGTATTGTTGTCTGCCGAATATGTATAAGTATCAATCACCTCGCTGGCAGCATTAAGCAAAGAAACATCTCGGCTTGTAGTATTTGCCATTCCTGAAGAGCCAAAGGACCCATCTGTAATTTTTAATACAATTGCGTCCGCAGGAATTAAGTTTTTGTAAGCGCCGTTGTTGTAATCATAATCACTTTCTATAATAACCGCATATTTGCCCGGGTGAAGGTCCATTCCGCCAATAAAGGCAACTAGATTATCTGACGAGGATGTGTAATACTTAATCTTGAACCCAGTAAGGTTAACAGTTTCAGTTGTTGAGGTATTATAAATTTCTATAAACTCTCCGTTGCTTTCGGATGGATTAAACATTATTTCAGAAAGCGTGAGAACCGATCCGGTTTGTCCGAATGCTTGTGGAGTAGCTAAAAACAGCAAGGTAATTGCTGCAAAGGCAAATATTATTTTTTTCATGAGCGGTATGAGTTGTAGGTTATTATTCGGATTGAAATATAACTAAAGCAAATTATCTCTGCATTAAGTTTCTTGAAATGAATTTGTTAGTTTTAACATAATTCTTCTCCTTAAGGACTATATCTATTGTTATGTTATTCGATAATTAATATGTTCATTTCGAAAATTCAGCCAAGGGACCCATGAAACATGTAAAACTATTTGCGGCTTTAATGATTACCGCTCTTTTGTTCAGCTGCAATATTAACGAACCAAACATGCCCCAGTGGGATGTTTCGTTAAACCTTCCGATAGCTAAGAAAAACTATTCATTAATGGATTTGCTGGAAAAAAGTTCCGACTTGAAATACTACAAAGACGGCAGCAATCTGTTATACTTCTCACAAGAAAAAGGTATAGACCAAATAGAGCTTAAGGACAAACTGAAAATAGATGCCGTAAACAAATCGGCTTCCGAGACAATTGGATCAATAAGCATTGCAAGCGATTCTGTGACAGCCGATATAGGGTTCAGCTGGATAAGTTCTTCAATTAAGCCCGGGATGCAAGCAGTAGTTCCGCCCCTTAGTGATGTTCCGGTATCGATCAACACAGATGTTCTTGATGAATTTCTTTCTGTAAAGCTGGATGGCGGAACAATTGATCTCTCAATCACAAATCAGTTCCCCTCGCCGGTATCTTTAACAATTAGAAACATTGTTTTAAAGAACGCTTCCGGCAGCGAAATTGTTGCGCAATACAGCGGAAGTACAACTATCCCCGCTAAAGAATCCAGGACTATCAAGTCAATTCCAATTACAAAAGGAATTTTTATTAAGAACCAGCTTACGCTTGAGTGTTTGGTTTCAACTAATGGAAGCAGCGGAACTCCAGTTACAATTCCGCAAAATTCCTTTTCTGTAAAAGCTAAGTTTGTGAATTTAAGTGTTGTTGAAGCACAAGCTAAAATTCCGGCGCAAGATCCGGTTGTTATTGATAATACAATTACCATTGATGAAGGAGAAGCGCAGCCGACTAAATTCTCCAACATCAAAATTGAAACCGGCACGCTGACGGTTAAAGCGACCAACAATCTTGATGTTGATGCAACATTGAATTTGACGATCAACAATTTGAAAAATCCGAGCGGACAAACATTTACGGAAATTCGTTCTATTGCCAGAAAGCAAACTGTAACTCTCTTCAACAACTTGTCGTTGCTGGATTATTCAATTGTAAGTACAGGCGGTTCTCCTTCAAATCAAGTTTCGTACAAAATTTCTTTGCAAACTAAAGCAACTAACGATTTTAGAACAATAAAAAATACGGATGGCATTTCCGGCACCATAGAAATCAGTAATCTTAAGCTAAAAGAGTTCAACGGCCAGCTTCAGCCTCAAGTAGTTGAAGCAGAGCGAAGCGCAATTTCTCTCGATCTGCAAGATTTGAAAGATAAACTGCAATTCCAGCAAATTAATCTGCGTAATCCTTTCGTCCAATTGCGCTTAAAAACCAATGCGCAGTTCGAATTCAAAATTAATGGAAGAATTGAAGGCAGAAACAACCTCGGTCAAAAAGCAGTTCTCGGATTAAACAGTAAAACACTAAATACTACTTTATTAACTCCGGCCGATTCTATTTTAGCAATTAATGCCGACAGCTTAAATCTCTTTTTTAAAAAGTTTTCCCGCTTCCCGGATTCGTTAATTGTACATGCCGGCGGCACACTTAATCCCAACTACAAAACTGTTAGCTTGAAAAACACAGATAAAATTACGGGCAGAAGCATCTTCGAGCTTCCGCTGGATTTTGGTTTATCAAATGCACAGATAACCGACTCCGTAGCCGTGGATTTATCGAACGATGAACGGGATCAAATTAAAGATGTAAATTCAATAGAAACCGGATTAGCATTAACAAACGGCTTACCGGCATCATTATCCTTTACCGGAAAGCTGTATGACCAAAACAATAATTTCTTAACTTACTTTCCGCCAAAGTATTCCGATCAAGACACTGTGCTCACTTTTAATGGAGCCGCGACCGACGCATCGGGCAATGTATCGGTTAAAACTAAACAGACAAAAACGGTAAAAGCTTTAAAGACGGAAATAGATAAAATTGCTAAAGCGAAGTACATGAGAGTTAGGCTGACTTTGAATACAAGCGGGTCGGGCAATTCACCGGTGCGCTTTAGAACTACAGACGATTTACTAATTCACGCTTTCGGTTCAACCAATTACCGCGTAAAACCATAAGGAGAAAGCGATGAAAAAAATTAAAGTAATCTCGACTGTTATTGTTTTTCTATTTTCTACTTTGAACTTCGCGCAGGGTGCCGGTTCAGAGGGAGTTACCGATGCACGTTCAATGGGAATGGCAAAAACATTTACAACTTCTTCATTTGGTATTTACGCAGTTGGAAAAAACCCGGCAAACCTTTTTCAAGATTCATCAAAGAAAGTCGAGCTGATACTGCCGCTTCCGCTACCGAATATTTCCGGCGCGGTTGGTTCTAATTTTATTTCACTGGATGAATACAACTATTACTTTGGCACAAAGGTTACCAATTCCGACGGCTCCACCTCCGGCAGATTATTGACAGAGCAAGACAAAACTAAGCTCAAAGATTTATTTGCCGACGGCGGAACAGTTTTCTCCGATATTCATGTTCAGCTTGTAAGTATTTCGGTTCAGCCATCCAAAGCTTTTGGTGCAATCGCTTTTTCTATTACAGATCGAATTAGCGGATTAATGACTTTTCCGAAAAGCTTAATTGATCTCGGCATTGAAGGAAATTTACCGAACAAAGTTTACAATTTTAACGACACGCAATTCAAGGCTTCTTGGCTGCGCAAGTATTCTTTTTCGTATGCCCGCGATTTCAAAATTATTCCAAAACTTTTCAAGAGTTTCAAAGTTGGCGCTTCTATAAACTTTGTAAGCGGATTTTTCTACGCCGGACTTGATCATATAAACACGGAATTAAAAACCGGGGAAGCAAATGCTATAACAGGTAAAGGAGATTTTTTAGCTTACTCGGCTTTCTCGCCCGACTTCAAAGTGAAATACAATTTTGTTGAAGACAAAAAGAAAGAAGATTTTTCCGGAACACTATTTCCAACTCCGGCCGGCAGCGGCGTAGGATTCGATTTTGGAATCAGTACACTATTGAGTGATAATTTATCTGTAGGATTTTCCATTACAGACATAGGCAAAATAAAGTGGGATAAAGATGTAGCTCAGTATTCATCCAACGCTGCAATTTATCTGGATGATCTAAGCGATAAAGCTCAACGAGATACTCTTGTAAACCGGCTTACAGGAAAAGAGAGCGGTAAGTTTATCAACTCAATCACAACTCAAATGGCAACAGCATTACATATCGGCGCATCGCTTAAATTGGAAAGTGTGCCCGGAACTATGATGCTTGCTTTGGATTATCATCAAGGAATGAACGAGGAACCGGGAAATAGCAAGAAACCCCGTATAGCGTTGGGTGTTGATTGGTATAATCTTGGAGTTTTCGCACTTCGTACCGGCTGGGCCTTTGGCGGATTCGATAAATTTAATTGGGGGTTGGGTTTAGGAATTGATTTTGGTGTAATCGCATTAAACTTTGGTTCGCCGGACTTTCAAAATGTGGTTTCTTCCGGTAAAGCAAAGAGAGTTACATTCGCTTTTGATTCTGTCTGGAGATTTTAATTTTATAATTTATTTGTAGCGGCGGAATTAATTCCGCCGCAGTCTGAATTTTATTTCAAACGAAAAGCCTCGCTAACCAAACCTTCTTCAAAGAAACCGGTTGTCTTTCCTTCTGCAGCGTAAATATAAACCGCTGCTTCATAAATACTTCCCAGCGTTGAGCTTATCAATGCAAGCAATATAAACGCAAGAACAAAAAGCGAGATAACAAAAATCAGCATGGCGGTGGTCATAATTTCTGCAAGCGCAAAAATTGTAAAGATCATCGCTATAACTAGAGCTATCATTATGAACCCGGTTACAAAGCCGATGCTCATGTTTCCAACTATTTGTTCTCCCCAGGTTTTTTTCAGCAGCGATGTGCTTCGTTTGATAGCATCTATCGGTCCAATGTTTTCAAAAACCAAAACCGGAATTACCAAAAAAGTCGCAAGACTCCAAGCAAAACTCAGAATAGAAACAACAAGCTTTCCTAGTAATCCCGAACGTTCCGAGATTGCCCGCAAAATCATTCCAACGGTTGCAGAAATAAAAGCGTAGCCAAGTATTGTTGTGATATGTTCGAAGGCGATTTTAAATCCATCGCCAACGGTAGGATTGCCTCCGCGCAAGCGAATCATAGCCGCGCCGACTAACGCGGTGTTGCTGAAAATTATAATTGTGTATTGAACAAAATAGAAAAGAAATCCAACTACATACATTAGGGCTCCACTGTCCCTTAGTACCGCTTGATCAAAAAATCCGGCTACGAACATTGGAGCAATAAAACTAAAGGTCACCAATACCACGGCAACTGTTGATAATATTGGAAAAATTATCAACTCTTTATCTTGCTTTAGAACTCCCCAGCTTGCTTTCATTAAATTCCAACTATTGCTAAGTTTTGTAAACATAAAAATCTCCCATATATAATTTGAGCGTTGCGCTTATCCCGCAGAAGCATTGGACAAACGCAACATCTCGAAAAAAAATTATGCTACCGGTTGTTTATCAACTGATTTTTGATTTCCCGCAATAATATTAGTTAAGAATGCAGAAAGCAATCCGCCAAGATTATCTCCTCCTTGAACAAGAAAATCCGGAGTAACCTTAACATTGCCGCTTGCAATCTGTTTAGCAATTTCTATTGCGGTAACACCTTGCTGACCGACCGCTTTGTTCTGAAGTTCGTAAGCTTTAGCTGTTGATTCACCGATCGCGAGAATCTTAGAACCTTCTGCATCACCTTTTGCTTTTATACCAAGAGCCTCACCTTCAGCACGCAGACGAATACTTTCGGATTCACCTTCTGCAAAACGAATCGCCTTTTGTTTGTTCTGCTCGGCAATCTTAACGCCAATTTCAGCTTCAACAAGATTTTTCTGCTGATCAGCTTCCGATCTGGTTTTTTCAGTAGCAATTCTCGTCTGTTCTGCTTTCTGCATATCTTGATACATCGCTTGCTGCTGCTGAGCAATAATTTTCTTTGTCTGCGTATCCATTAACTCTTGTGGCAAATTAATTTGACAAATCAAAACACTCACACACTCAACATGATATTTTTCCAGTTCGGCTTTAGCACGCTCTTCAGCTTTGCGCTGTTCTTCTTGTCTGTCTTGTATAAAGTTCATCGCAGAGGTTGACGACGCTTGATTACGGAACGATGAATCAATCATCGGATGAATAACGTGGAGAATTAGATTTTCAATCGATCCGATTTTTGCAACCATATATGGTGCTTGGTCCGGACGAACACGAATTACAACTTTTACAGAAACGCTAATTTCAAATCCGTCTCTGGAAATTACTTTGAGAGGATCGAAGCGTGTTGAATCCGCATTATCCCAATCTATTGTTATGTTTGTTGTATCTATAACATAAGCCATGTAAGCTCTGCGGTTCAAATAATAAAATCCGGGACCGGCAACTTCTTGCTGAATACCGCGGTAACCTTTCGGCACAACGTACCGTTCAATTCCCATATTCAAACGTTTCTCTATTGCTTTATAAGCTTCAGTTCCCGGTTTAACATCATCTAGTTTTGCCGCTTCAGCAATTACATTTTTAACTTCAACCGGTTCATCTCCAACGTTAGAAACAACAACAGCAACTTGTCCACGTTCCACTACAGCTACATCATCAAGTTCTACTTTAAAGATGAGAGGGTTGATATAGTATGTTCCCGGTTTAAGAACGTCGAACTGAGGACCGCGTTGCCCGCCGGCTTCTAAAAACTTAGATGCATTTTGAAAATCGTTGTGACCGCCTACCGGCTTAGCGACGTATTCTGCTTCCGGTAAGGGCTCACCATCAAGCGCGGTTACAAGCCCAACTTTATTAGCCGGAATAACAGTTGCATCTTGAATTTCCAGATGGAATAAATCTGTGTTAATTCTGTAAGTACCGGGGAACATAACTTCAATTTGCGGTCCTTTTTGCCCGCCATTATGCAAGAAGTTTTCTCCATTTTCAAAATTGGAATGCCCGTCGGTTTTTTGTGCAAGCAACCTTCCCGCCGGAATCGGTCCGCCGTCCATAGCTGTAATTAATCCAATCTTACCCTTATCAATAAATATTGATGGGGTTTTTCGAATATTAAAAAGAACGGGATTAATTCTGTAAACACCGGGAGGAAGAATTTCTATCTGAGGCCCTTTCTCCCCATTGTTCCTCAAAAAATTTTCTCCATCTTGAAAAGAATTATGTCCTTCAACAACTTTTGCAAAAATCTTTCCGGGAGGAATAGCGTTACCATCGATTGATTCGATGATACCAACTTCATTTTCAGAAATAACAGTAAAGGAATATTTCTTTGGTACATAGATGAATGGAATTAAAAAGTGTAGGCCCGGTCCCAGCGTTCTTGCTTGAATACCAATTTCATTTGCTAGTGCAATTACTCTTCCTTGCGGCATTTTTTTGCCGAAGTATTTTCTTTCTATTACAGCTATTTCACGTCCGCCGACTATCACTATAGATTTTGCAATAAGTATAATTACTACAAGTCCAATTGCATAGGGCAGCACGTTTGCTAAAAGCAGTCCGAGATTGTTCATACAACTCCTTTTGTTGTTAATAATGCGTTTTATTTTTGGTGATTCGATTATCAGACACACTTATTCTTCTAACAGAAATTCTTCTTTACAAAAGAAATCTGAGATTAACTTACTCTGTTAGAAGAAATTCTAAATGCCTGGAGATATCTGGCTATAAATCTTTGCTTGTAAAAACGGATGAAATGATTTGTGACTGCGGTTCATATTAACCCCCTGTTTTTTGGTGCAGCATAAAATTAATGATGATGAGTCTTCTTGTCCTTCCATTTTACTTTTTATCCATTGTTTTCAATTAGTTAAAAAGCCGTTGACATGTATATGTTCCAAGATATCGAAAATAATTTTTCATCAACAGCTTTTTCTTTTACAATTAATTAGACGCACTGGAATTAAAAGGTTTCATTCAGGAGGCTGGAATTGTTAAATCAAGTGACGATTCATAAGTTTGAGTGGTTTATTTCACTAATCTAACAATGAGGAAGACTTTGGAAACTTACAAACTGAAACAGAATTTTTATGGTTTATTTCAAGCATACGGAACACCTATCTCTGTAATTGCTGTAATCCTCTATTTTTACTTTGCATTGAACAACGTTAACTCCACATTTTTTCTTGTTTATTTTCTGGTTATTCTTGGTTTTACCGGCTATAGATATTACATGTATATTAAGCGCCCAATGGAAATTGAAGTATCAGGAGATCAAATAAAGCTGAAAGACATTTTAGGCAAGGTAACTGAACTAACATTTAGCGATATAACCAATATTGAAATTAATAAGCGCCGCGAGTTATATATTTCTTTTAAGGAAACGAAGTTGAGAGGACTTAACACATTTAAGGATTTTGACCGCTTTATTGAAGATGTCAAAAAGAAAAACCCCAATACAAAGTTCTGGGGTTTTGATAGTAAATAGTAATTTTGCCGTCATGAAGCTATTCGTGACGGCAATAAAATTAATCTGCGTAATACGCCTCTACTCTTGCCACTTGAGTTTTTTGTCTAAAAACTATTTTCACGTAGCTAGCCTTCAATAGTTCCGAAGCAGTATAAGTATAGATACATGGAACCCAATAACCGTAATCGCCTTTGCCGGCAAATAGAGAAGAGCGTTCAAACTCGACTTTAGAATATTCTTTGTTGTCTGCGGAAACGTAAAATTCTAACGAAGCGGCATCTTCTTCCGAAAAGGCATAAACATTGCATGCTTTTAGATTTCCATTAACTACATAAATCAGTTCAGCATTAACTTCGCCGAGCATGCGGTGTGTTTTTTCCCTGTAAGATCTGTCGTTGTCCGTTACAATAGAAACATTACCATTCTTGTGATAAAACGTTCCAAAGTTTACCATATCATCAATCAAACATTTGCGCTCAGCTTTAACCGGTCCAACAACATTCGAAGGCTCGGAATTTCCACCCGGATTTTTTGCAATTACTCTGTAGAAATAATTTTGGCAAATCTCTACACTCATATCGTTGAACAAAGAAAAGTATTGAACGCTTGCATCGTCTACATCAAAACCTACAAGCTGCCAAGGACCATTTGCTGAAACAGCTCGTTCAATGTTATACGATGAAGCCCCAACCGAGCCTTGCCAGGAAATATGAGCCGGTTCGGAGATTGGTAAAAGTTTTGGTGCAGCCGGTTTAACAACTTCCGGCACTTTCAATCCTTGAATTTCAAATGCCTTCTTCTGCATTACGTTGAGTAAATTTTTCTCATCGTATTCAATGCCGCTAGCAAAGCCGGGCCAGTGATAGGCTTTATAAATTCCTCCGCCGAGCGGCTCGCTGTGCCAGTAGAATCCGCCTTCTCTTCTATGATGACGCAAACTCCAGATCATAGCCCCAGCAATGCTTTTGTCATTAATTACATAGTCTAAGACTTTTTCAATTGCCGGCGTGCTTACAAAACCAAACTCCCCAACTATGTAAGGTTTTCTTCCAGCTACTATAGCAGAATTTTGTTTAATATGTTCAATTATCATCGCAGGATCAGTTTCATAGTGATGTGTTGAAACGATATCAACAGAAGGTTCTGTAAAAGATTCTGCTTGCGGCGCAATTCCATCAATCGCATTAAAGCCATCCATAATCAAATGGTTTTGGTCAAGACTTTTAATGTAGCGGCATATTGTCGCAGTCCATTGAGGGGTAGAATAGAGTTCGTTTCCAGTTTCCCAACAAAAAATCGCTTTATCATCTTTGTATGTAACTCCAGTCACTGTGTTTTTTCTGTTCACTACAAAATTGATAGTTGTTTTGATGTCTTCAATTAATTGAGGATCGCTCCAAAAATCATCCTGGCTCTTTCCACGGAAATCAGCGTACTGCGGTCTGCCTCCCATCCATTGCCAGTTATTAACGAATGGAAGAATTACTCTTATCCCTTTTTGATTTGCTATCGCTAATAGTGTGTCCATAGTTCTGAACGACTGCTCATCAAACTCACCGGGAGCAATAACATAAGTTGGGTATGGTTCTTCTTTAATGTTTCTAACCGGAAAAGTGTAATTGCGAGTTACACTTCCTCCTAACTGCTTAATACTTTCCAACGCATCGGCAATTTCATATGAATCGGGCATTCTGTATGGATGTTTTGTACCATAGTCAAATTCGTCTTCAACATAATTCAGATTAGGAATGTTGAAAGAAATGAAACGAAATTCCTTATCGCCGTCCATCAATTTTCCATCTTTTACGCTGATAAAGTTTTTGAAGACGGATGGTTGGGCTAAAACTAGATTCGTAATCAGAATTAGAATTATTAATGTTGATATTCTTAATTTGTTATACATTTTGACTCCATAAGTTTTTTTCGGGCTTTTATAACTAAAGTAAAAACAACCTTTAGTCTATCAGGATTAAAAATCCTTGTCGAACAATTACTGTACCAATTTTCAATTGATAATCAATTTGAACACGTTCAGAAATTAAGCAAAGAAAAGAGTTTAATTAAGTAAAATAAAGCTGACAATTTTTCGAGTTTATCGAATTAATAAGCGCTTATTAATTCAATAAATGTATAGTTTTGCCTGGTAAATTTAAGAACACAACACCAATTCTTTTATTAGAAATTTATTGAACAAAAAAGACGCTTACGCCGCAATAAAAATTTTAGATTATCGTAGATTTATTCTTGCACGTTTCCAATTAACTTTTGCAATACACATGCAATCGGTAATTGTTGGATGGCAAATCTACGAACTAACGCACGATGCATTTTCACTTGGTATGATTGGACTAGCCGAAGCAATTCCATTCTTATCAGTTGCTCTCTTTGCCGGTCACGTTGCTGATACTATAAACAGAAAAAAGATAATTCTCATAACCAACATGATTTATTCTTTTTGCGCCATCACTTTGTTCTTAATTTCAACTCAATTTCATTTTGCTTTAGCACAGTTCGGTGTTTTCCCGATCTACATAATAATTTTTCTTACCGGGTTGGCGCGCGGATTTATGTCTCCGGCCACGAGTGCGTTTGCGGCACAACTTATTCCAAGAGAACTCTTTGGGAACGCATCTACATGGAGCAGTATTTCTTGGCAAACCGCCGAAATTACCGGCCCCGCAATTGGTGGACTGGTGTATGGGTTTTGGGGAATTGGTGCGGCTTACGGTTTGGTAATTTTATTTAGTCTAACCGGCTGGCTTTTCTTTTTCTCGGTTAAAAACAGACCTATGCCGGAACAGAAAAAAGATGAACCGATTACAAAAAGCTTAACAGCCGGTTTAAAATTTGTTTTCAGTAATCAGATAATTCTCGGTTCAATAAGTTTAGATATGTTTGCGGTTTTTTTTGGTGGAGCCGTTGTTTTACTTCCAATTTTTGCAGATCAAATTTTGAATGTAGGGGCACAAGGGCTTGGCTTTTTGCGAGCGGCGCCGGCGGTTGGAGCCGTCTTGATGTCTTTTCTTCAAGCACACAATCCTCCGTTTAAAAATGCCGGAAGAAATCTGCTGATAAGTGTTTTTGCTTTTGGTTTGTGCATAATTGCTTTTGCATTAGCTCGTAATTTTTATCTAGTAATGTTTATTCTGTTTCTCAGCGGAGCTGTTGATAATGTAAGCGTAATTATCCGCCATACAATAATCCAAACTTATACTCCTGATGAAATGCGCGGAAGAGTTTCTGCTGTAAATGGAATTTTCATTGGCTCATCAAACGAACTTGGCTCTTTTGAATCCGGTGTTGCCGCTAGACTACTTGGTCTTGTTCCTTCTGTTATCTTTGGAGGCAGCATGACTCTTGCGGTTGTAATAGCTACTTACTTCAAGGCGCCTATTCTTCGTAAGCTGAAAATGTAGTTAAAAATAAAAGTCAACATTTTAAAATATTGGCTTTTATCTATCTACTAAATACTATCTCTTAATACTGCTCTACTACTTCATTAAAAGCATTTTCTT
>JBHEKZ010000277.1:0-3196 GCA_041859025.1 Melioribacteraceae bacterium
GTTGCAAAGATTTTTTTATTAATCGAAACCATTCCATATAAATATTTATTGCTGTTATCCGGTACAACACTTAAGCGTTTCCATATTAAGCCATCATCCTCAGAACGAAAAACCCCGTTAGGAGCAGATACGAAAATGTAATTTGATGTAACTAAAAGGGAAATAGTTGTGAAGGCAATATTCCCAGTGCCTCCAATATCAATCCAGGTGTTCCCTCCATCAACGGATTTAAACGTACCATTTCCGGAGACGTAAATAGTAGAATCTCTGTAAGAAATACACTGGACAAAATTAGAGGCGACTTTTTGCCAACTAATTCCTTCATCTTTAGATCTATAAAGACCTCCCCAAAAGCTTACAAAAATTGAATTATTGACAGAAGCCATAGCAAATACAGTATTAAGTGAAATAGTTCCCCACCCGATAGATTGATTAGGGGGAATTCCATCTGTTATACTTTTCCATGTTTGGCCACCATCTGCAGATATTACTAACCCAGCTGAGCCCATAAGGATCTTGGATTTATGCTTTAGAGCCAACCGAGGATAGAAATTGCTGGTATTAGGGTCAGCTATCCAAGCCCATTTTCCATTTACTAGTTTGTATAGACTATAATAGTCGGCTACCAAATATGCAGCATCATTTTCAACTGAAGCACTTTTGGGAATATTATAAACATAAGGTCCATTAGTTTGTACCCACTGAGCATTAATACTGCTAACCAATAAGGTTAAAAAGAGAAGAAAGGTTTTTGCTTTCATAACATCCCCATTAAAGGATACAATCGTCATTGAATCTGCTGTTAAAATGAAAATTTCAATTTGAAAAATCAATGCAGAAAAGCAAAGAGCCTCGCATTTGCGAGGCTCTTTTTCAATCTTTTGCTAAAGCATTAATTGAAGCGATTTCAATTCTTCGGGTGTTGTTCAACCCATTCAGTTAGATACTTAATAATTTCTTGTGTTGAAGTTCCCGGTGTGAAAAGCATTCCAACTCCCAACTCTTTCAGCTTGTTTAAATCGCTTTCCGGAATAATTCCGCCGCCAAATAAAAGTATGTCTTCAACTTCTTTATCTTTCATCAATTGTAAAATGCGCGGAAAGATTGTCATGTGTGCGCCGGAGAGAATACTAATTCCAATCGCGTGAACATCTTCTTGTATTGCGGCTTCAACAATCATTTCGGGTGTTTGGCGCAATCCGGTGTAGATTACTTCCATTCCGGCATCTCGTAAGGCGGCAGCAACAACTTTCGCTCCTCTATCGTGTCCATCTAATCCGGCTTTAGCTACTAATACTCTAATCTTGCTATCCATCAATTTCTCCAATTTTTTCTACCCAAAAATAGCACGCCCGGCTCGAAAAGACAATTCACATACCGGTCTAACGAAAAGTTACTTTTTGTTTTGTCGATCCAGAAATCTACGGGCTAATTCCAGATCGCGAGGCGTGTCAACAGAAAGACTATCATATTCTGTAACCACGATCTTCATTTTAAATCCATTTTCCAAAAACCGGAGCTGTTCAAGTTTTTCAATCTGTTCTAAATCTGTAGGCTTTAGTGTGGTAAACTTAAGTAAAGTCTCGCGGCGGTAAACATAAAGACCTATGTGCTTAAAAATATCAGCCGATTGAACCTTCTCAAGATTTGTCCTAGCGTCACGTACAAATGGAATTGGAGAACGTGAGAAATACATTGCATAGTTATGATAATCAAAAACAACCTTTACAACTGCCGGAGATTTCATTTCTTCAACATTTGTAATCCTTCGTGCAAGAGTGGAAAGACTAACCTTATTGTCGATCCAAAGAGGTTCAATTGCCTGATCAATCATCTTTCCCTTAATAAAGGGTTCATCACCTTGAATATTGACAATTATTTCCGCATCGGGAATTTTTTCAGCTACAAAAGCAATTCTATCTGATCCGCTCGCGCAGTCTTTAGGAGTCATATAGGCTTCGGCGCCAAAACTCTTAACAACTTGCAAAACTTTTTCATCATCTACAGCAATTATTACTTTGTCTAATAGCTTGGATTTTTTTGCGCTGTTGTATGTATGCTGAATCATCGGTTTGCCGCCGATATCTGCAAGCGGCTTTCCCATTAAACGTGTCGATGCAAAGCGCGCGGGAATTATTCCTACAATCATTATTTATTCTGGAGTTATTGATTAATTACTTTGGGAACTCTAAAAAACTCTTCCGTTTTATTAGGAGCGTTCTTCAAAGCTACTTCAGTTGTAATGGATGGTTTAAGCTCATCTTCGCGAAACACATTGTTGTTTTCAACCGGATGAGAAAGCGGCATGACATTCTCGGTATCAAGTTCATTTAACTTTTCTACGTATGCGAGAATATCGTTTAATTGATGCGTAAAATTTTCCAGCTCATTTTCTTCAAACTTTAGTTTTGAAAGTGAAGCAATATATTCTACATCTTTTCTTGTGACAGACATTATTTTCCTTTACCAGCCCGGATAGTTAACAGTTACGGGGTTTAGACTTCCGTGCATACGAATTGAAATTGTGTGATTTCTGTATCCTCGTTTTGGACTTGTAACCGTAAGCATATAAAAGCTGCGGGAAAAACTTTCGAGATACGTTCTTATGTTAAGCAAGTAGGAACTAAAATCGGCATTCAAACTTCTGTTAAAGTAACCGGAGACACCTATCATTTTTAGAATATCTTCGCGAAGATCACCGGCATAGCCCATTGTATAAACTCTTTTAGATGAAACAGCATTAGTAGCCTCTGCCAGCGAACGTTTTGCGGCTGTGTCATCTCCATCAGAAAGAACAATCATAATTTGCTGTTTAACTTCATTAACTGTGTATGAGTTAACCATTGAGCGGGCAACATCGGCAACCGCGCCATTAAAATCTGTAGAAGCAACTCCTTGCTGTATATTTCCTATTTCCAGCTTAGCTTGATCTGCCGTTACACCGGGAGGTGTTATAGAACCGACTTGCGGAGAAAGGTTTTCGCTGAATTGATAAATATTGAAATACGTTGTTAAAGATGGAATTGATCCGAGACGTGTAACAATTTCTGTAGCGTCGGATTTCATTATAGGTAAGCGATTGTTTGCTTTCAAACTTGTACTGTTATCAATAAGCAAGTGAACCGGCAGAATTACTCGCGAAGCAGGCAGCTGAGAAAAATTGACCTCAGCTTCGCGAAGCTGCTCGCCATCTTCA
>JBHEKZ010000357.1:0-3514 GCA_041859025.1 Melioribacteraceae bacterium
TCTGCCAAGTACATCATATAGCACTAACTTTACATCGCTTCTTTTAGGTAAATTAAACGATATTGTAGTTAATGGATTAAAAGGATTGGGGAAATTTTGCTCCAGCTTAAATTCTGCCGGCAAACTGTTATCTTTTTCTACATCTGTTGTGTTGATATAATTTCTTAACCACTGAAGTGCCGGGCGTTCAACTCCATACGATCCATCATCAACAATTAAATAAGTCGTTGGATGTGAACTCCAAACATCACTACTGATGTATCCCCAAAAAGTTATTCCTTTAACAGCGGGATGAGTCCAGAATATTGGAAAATAAATCTTGTACGATGTGACTTGATTTGCATCGTCTTTCTCATCGATATCAAATTCAGTTATATAAACAGGTAATCCGGTTGCACCCAGTTTATCAAGATTAGTTTTTATAGTGTTTATATTCCAAACATAATTTCCGCTTGTTGCATCAATGTGGCTTCGGAACTCAAAATAATGACCTTGAATACCAATTCCGTCAATCAGCTTTCGATCATTTAATAGTTTTATAAGGTTGAGATAATTATTAGTTACTGTGTTATCATGCAGAACGTTGTACTCATTTAGAATGAGCTTGCATCCGTTTGGCATATATTTTCTTGCTAGTTCAAATGCAGTAATAACCCAATCCCAACCAGTTTTACCATTTCCGCCAAGACCTTTTGCATAAGAAGGCAAAGCATGAAAAGGCTCGTTCACTACATCTACCATTGCTGTAAGCGGATACCTTTCGCCGAATAGCTTAAACCAATTTTCAATAGAAGCTCTTTGAGAAGCTGAATCAAGAGACGCAATCCATGCTGGAGCTTGCTGTCCCCATACCAAGGCATGTTCTTTGAAAATGAGATTTCTTCCTCTGGCGTAACTGTAAATCTTATCTAAGTTCGTCCAGTTGTAAGCGTCTTTAGATGAAGAAACCACTCCCCACTTGCCATCGTTACCCGGAGAAATTTGGTTCCAGTATTGATCAAAATATCTCCAATAATAAGAGCTTGTTGCTCCGCCTAGAAATTTGGATTGACCGCTTGCAAGTTGTTGTGCGTTATTTTTATTCACTGATATTCCGAACAAAACAATGATGAATAAAACTTTACTCACATTGATGAGACTATTCCATTCAAGATTTTTTTTTGAACTGTACATCTATATTCCTTATTAATAATTTTAATCTGTGACATATGTTGTTATGCTAGATGGCTCAATAGTAATTGTAAACACTCCGTTTGCAACCATGAAACTTTCTCCTTTCACGCAATTCTTTGTTTCTGATGTTGTGTAAGGAGTAAATGAATTAATCATTGGTCCATTTTGTATTTTGAATTCATGCTTGATAGTGCTAGAACTAGTATTTACAGCAACAATAACAACCTTAGAAGTAACTGGATCTTTATAAGCTGTAACATCAACTCCGGCACCAACTATAGCCGGATTAATACTGGTTTCAATTCTATAATATCCCGGGCGAATAAATTTTGAGAACTGAGACATAACGTAGCCCTTCTTTGTAACTTCACCTTTTTTAGGGTAACTCTCATTCGGATTTTGAGTTGCTTTTTCACCATCTCCAATAGGGCCGTAATACCTAATGATATTCCACCAAACATATGCACTCATATCAGCTTTCATTACATCAGTCATGTTTGTTGCAACTTTGATAGCCCACGACCAATTATTTGCAGAATTTTGTTCACCAAATAAATATTCAGTCATCCAAACTTCTTTTCCATTTGCTTTAGCCAAAGGATATGAGGTCAATCCCCCACCGTATATATGTCCGCACACAATATCTGTATTTGCACAAGCTACTGAGTCATTTAAGATTGGATCGGACATGTTCCGCCTAAACTGAAACGATTCCGGCGCCATTACCTTTGTTCCTTCAAGTGTATGCGCATAGGATTTCATAAATGAAAACATTTCTGTAGTTGACCAGCTGGTCCATGTGTCAGTAATGTCCGGTTCATTTTGAACAGATAAGCTATAAATAGTCACACCATTTTTTTTCATGTATTTGATAAATGAATTTAGATGAGAAGCATATTTATCATACATATCAAAACGAACTCTGCTGCGTGTTTTACCAGATTCAACCACAGATTCCACCATATATGCTGGGGCGAACCATGGAGAAGCAATAATTGTTGCGCCCATGTTTTGTGCTTTCTTTGCGCTAGCTAAGTATAAACCCCAGCGATTGCTGTCTGCTTCTGCCATTATCCTTAGTATTGAAAATCCTATCTGGCCGTCTTCCATGCCAAAAGCAGTTTCAACTTCAGAACTTGTCATATCGGGGCGCCATAATATTACATTCGATGCACCGAAACCTCGTATGATTTGCTGAGTGTTGCTTAAATTAATTGTAGCAACCGGAATCGGTCTTTCAACACTTACATTAATTGTAGTATCTGTAGCAATAAGAACATTCTCGATTTTTTTTGCAAGAATAAGTGGATTTGTTCTCGCGCCATTTTCAATTCTTATTTGATAGATACCGCCTGTTACAGAATTCGAAGTCGATTTGTTTATTATACTATTGGCTGAAGAAAACTGAGCAATATTTATATTGCCGCTTACATTAGTTCCAAGAATCATTTTCTTGGTGAGCGTTTCATTCCCAATCCGCATTTGATAAAAGTAAACACCGGCAGCAAGTTTTTTACCAAAATCATTTTTCGCATCCCATCTGATTCCATGAACACCAGCCGACTGATTTTCAGAATTGATTTTTTTTACTTCTCGCCCCAGAACATCGTAGATCGTGATTTGCACATCTGATTGCTTGTTGAGTTTATAGGAAATTGCAGTCGAAGAGGAAAAAGGATTCGGATAATTCTGCTCTAGTTCAAACTGTGTAGGAATTGTGCTTATGGATTCAACATTGGTAACTACATTAACCGAGTAATTGCCGTATGCATCTGTTAAAGTTGATGTTTTTTTAGTTGTATCGCTTTTATTTACAAAAAGCACTACTGCGTTTTGAACACAAATATTGGATGTCGTTATAGTGCCATTTACTATTACGCTTTGAGCAGTAATCTGATTAAATAACCCTAAAGTAAAGACTAAGCTTAACAATACACTGCTAAATCTATTACACAAATAATTCGAGGATAATCTATTCATGGCAGCACCAGTATCTTCCTATTCTGATTTTTATTTACGAGCAAAATCCACATCACTTTATATCCGCTTCCTTTTCTACTATTGTCCAAACAAAACAGGCTCCTTCCTTTCGATCTGGCCTTGCACCTTTAGCATTAGCTGAACACAAACTTCCGGCGTAAGGATCAACTGATAAATAGCAATGTGTCTTTAGTGACAACAACATCAAATCGCCTCGAAGCATATCTTGCCACTGAAATGTAGAAGCCTCACCTTTAAACTCTTTTTCAATTCTGACTTCGCTCATGCTACCTAGACCTACGACAGTTACAAATCCACCAGCTTCACTAGACTGCAGCGCAATTCTTCCATTACCTTTATC
>JBHEKZ010000571.1:0-5949 GCA_041859025.1 Melioribacteraceae bacterium
TGACGCTGCATGTTCGAGCCCATGAGGGCGCGGTTAGCATCATCATGCTCTAAGAATGGTATTAAAGCAGCAGCAGCCGATACGATTTGCGCCGGAGCCACGTCCATATAATGCACGTTTTCTGGGTGAACAACTGGAAACTCTCCGCGCTCACGGCATTTTACTCTTTCCTCAACAAAACGGCCTTGATCATCATAAGGAACGTTTGACTGAGCGATAATAAATTCATCTTCTTGATCAGCGCTCAAATAATCTACACTATTTGAAACACGACCGTCTTTAACTTTTCTATAAGGTGTTTCTAAAAATCCGTAGTTGTTAACTTTGGTATAAATAGTTAACGAAGAAATTAGACCAATGTTCGGACCTTCAGGAGTCTCGATTGGGCAAAGGCGTCCGTAATGTGAATGGTGAACGTCACGAACTTCAAAACCAGCACGCTCACGTGTTAAACCGCCCGGTCCAAGAGCAGAAATTCTTCTCTTATGTGTTAATTCTGAAAGTGGATTTGTTTGATCCATGAACTGGGACAATTGGTTTGTACCAAAGAAAGCATTGATTACACTGCTTATCGTACGAGCGTTTACTAAATCTTGCGGCTGCATGTTTTCGTTGTCGCGCATATTCATTCTTTCTTTAATGGTGCGCGCCATTCTTGCTAAGCCAACATTATATTGAGACTGTAATTGTTCGCCAACTGTTCGAACTCTTCTATTACCCAAGTGATCAATATTATCAACAGCCATGTTGCCATTTTTAAGCATGATGATATTTTTCATGATAGCGATAATGTCTTCCGGTGTTAAAACACGGATGTTTTCATCAACAGTAAGATTAAGCTTATCATTCATTCTAAAACGACCAACTTCGCCAAGATCGTAACGTTTGTCGTTAAAGAACATTTTGTCAATCAATCCCATTGCGGTTTCAATATCAGGAGCTTCACCTGAACGTAGTTGACGATATATAGCAAACAAAGCTTCTTCTTTAGTAGTAGAAGTATCTTTTCTCAAAGTATTCAGCACTAAATCTTGATCTATAGAAGTTTCTAAACTGATCAACTGTAACTTTTGCACATGGGAGCTTTTAATGCTTTCAACTATTTCTTCTGTTAATTCTGCATCTTTCGTAGCATAAATTTCACCGGTTTCGGTATCTATAATATCTGCAGCTGCAATTCTTCCGACATGTTTTTCAACTGAAAGTTGTTTCAAGGATACTTCTTCAATCAAATCAAACAATCTTAATATTGAATCAACTGTTTCATAACCTAAAGCACGAAGTAAAGTAGTAGATGGGAATTTCTTTCTGCGATCTATATAAACATACATTACGTTGTTAATATCTGTAGCAAACTCAACCCAAGAACCTCTGAAAGGAATAATACGAGCTGAGTAAATTGGAGTTCCGTTTGGATGGAAAGTTTGCGCAAAAGCAACACCGGGAGAACGATGCAACTGCGTAACTACAACACGCTCGGCACCGTTGATAATGAACGTTCCGCGCTCAGTCATAAATGGCAAGTTGCCAAGATATACTTCTTGTTCAACCGAGTTAACATATTCACCGGTTTCATCATCTTTAGTAGAGAGGCGCAACTTTGCCTTTAATGGTGCGGAATAAGACAATCCTCTTTCTTCACATTCAGCAATAGAGAAACGTGGTTTCTCAACATAATATTCTACAAAGTCTAATCTGTAGAATTCTTTATTATCGTGTATCGGAAAGTTAGCATTAAAAACTGCTTGCAAACCTTTGTTTTCTCTTTGAGAAGCCGGAATTCGCAATTGAAGAAAATCTTCAAAAGAGTCAACCTGAATATTTAATAAGTCCGGCATTTTAATAGCTGAAGAAATCGCAGAGAATGTTATTCTTCCGGTACTCTTGTTAATTTTTGTTTTTTCCAACCCTAACCTCCAGTTCGGTTTGTTGTTCTTTCATTCTGATAATGAAAGAAAGTGGCAGGGCGTACTTTACCGTCCTACCACTTAAGTTTTAATTCTAATCTTGACGAGATTAAGCGAATATTATTTAACAGTGACTGTAGCGCCAGCTTCTTCTAATTCTTTCTTAATCTTTTCAGCTTCGTCTTTAGAAACAGCTTCTTTAACTGGTTTTGGAGCGCCGTCTACTAAATCTTTTGCTTCTTTTAAGCCTAAGCCTGTATGAGCGCGAACAACTTTAATTACGTTGATCTTTGTTGCGCCAGCAGCTTGAAGAATAACATCGAATTCAGTTTGTTCTTCAACTGGAGCTGCAGCAGCAGCGCCTGGAGCAGCAGCCATCATCATCGGGGCAGCAGCTGTAACACCAAATTCATCTTCTAATGCTTTCTTTAATTCGGAAGCTTCAACTAAAGTTAGAGCTTTGATCTTCTCAACTAATTCTTGAACTTTCTCTGACATTTTATTTACTCCTATTACTTTAATTTATTTTACAATTCAAACTTGATTATGCAGCTTTTTTCTTGGCAACTTCGTCAATAACACTAACAAGATCGCGCATAACTGCATTGATTGCGCCAACGATTCCAGATGCTGGGGCTGCAACACTTCCAATAATACCGGCAATGATTTCTTCTTTTGTCGGCATAGAAGCTATTGTTGCAAGCGACTCTTCACCATAGAATGCTGAATCTAAATAACAACCTTTAAAGGCTAATTTTTGTGAATCGTCGTTATACTTTTTGATGATTTTAGCCGGAGCTACAAAATTTTCACCAGCAAAAGCAACGCCGATCATACCAACAAGCAAATTGTCGAATTTTTCATATCCGCCAATTTGTTGTAATGCTTTTTTGAAGAGGGTATTTTTCAAGACCTTATACGTTACACCATCTTTACGGAAACTAGAGCGTAGTTTGTTAATGTCTGCAACATTAACTCCACGATAGTCAACCAAAAACATAGCGGAAGAGTTTTGTATAAGCTCTTTTATTTGTTCAATCGCCTCTCCCTTTTCTGCTTTGTTCATCGTTCTCCTAAAACAATTAGTTAGAACATCGTTACTTATTTATTAGAAGCATTTAATAATTCCGTTCACAACCGGAATTAGTGCGTAATTTCTTAATCGTGTTTTGTACTGAAAACTGTTTCTTCTTTGGATATCTTTAAACCAGGTCCCATTGTAGAGGAAAGGAAAAGACTTCTAACATAAACACCCTTGGCAGAAGAAGGTTTCATCTTTATAATAGTATGTAAAAATGCTTTTGCGTTATCAGCAAGCTGTTCCGGAGTAAAACCCATTTTACCTAAAGAAGTATGAACAATACCAGCCTTCTCAACGCGAAATTCAATTTTACCAGCTTTAACTTCTTTAACTGCTTTTGCTACATCTGTAGTAACTGTACCGCTTTTAGGGTTTGGCATCAAGCCTTTAGGTCCAAGAACACGACCCAATTTTCCTAATTCACCCATTACATCTGGAGTAGCAATAATAACATCAACTTCTGCCCAGCCAGCTTTGATTTTTTCGAGGTATTCTTCAAATCCGGCATATTCAGCACCAGCTTGTAAAGCTGCTTCAGCTTGAGCGCCTTTAGCAACAACAAGTACGGATACTTTCTTTCCGGTTCCGTGAGGTAATGATACTGTACCGCGAATCATTTGATCAGCATGACGAGGATCTACACCCAGACGAATAGCACAGTCTAAAGATTCGTTGAATTTAACTTTAGAAGTCTCTTTCAAAGTTTTGATCGCGTCTACAAGAGAATATTCTTTGTTTTTATCAACGCTTTTATTAATGGCTTTTACTCTTTTTGATACTTTCATTTTTTCTTACCAGTCAAAATTTATAATTAATCTTCTACTGTGAAGCCCATGCTTCTTGCAGTTCCAGCGATCATACTTGATGCATGTTCAACATCGTGAGCATTTAAATCAGGCATCTTTAATGTAGCAATCTCTCTAACTTGAGCTTTTGTTACTTTTGCAACTTTAGTTTTATTTGGTTCGGCAGAACCTTTTTCATGTTTAGCTGCTTTCTTTAAGAGAACTGCTGCAGGAGGAGTTTTAGTAATAAATGTGAAGGATTTATCTGAGAACACAGTTATTACAACTGGAATAATCAATCCTTGTTGGCTGGATGTTCTAGCATTAAACTGCTTACAGAACTCCATAATGTTAACGCCCTTTTGACCTAAAGCTGGTCCTACTGGCGGTGATGGATTTGCAGCACCGGCGGAAATTTGCAGCTTAATAAAGCCTTCTACTTTCTTTGCCATTTTCTTAACCTATAATATTTTTATTTCTCTAATTCACCCTGAGCAAAGTCAATTTCAACCGGTGTTTTTCTACCAAAAATTGAAACCATTACTTTGATCTTCATTTTTTCTTCATTTACTTCTTGAACCAATCCTGAAAAATTATTGAATGGTCCATCTATAATCTTCACAAAATCGCCAGTACGATAAATTGTATCTGTTCTTTCTGTCTCTTCGCTTTGCGAAATTCTTCCTACAATTCTTTTTACTTCTTCAGTTTGAAGAGGAACCGGATTATTCTGCGTTCCAAGGAAGCCCATTACAGAAGGAGTATTAGAAATAAAGTCTTTGGCTTTAATATCCAAATCAGCACAAACAAGAATATAACCAGGGAAGAAATTTTTCTTCTTGGTTTTCTTTTTGCCATCCTTAACCTCGAATACCTTCTCGGTAGGAACAAGGATTTCAAAAATACGGGCTCTAAGCTCATCGCTGTCTCTTAGTTCAGATTCAATAAGCGACTTAACTTTATTCTCGTGACCAGAGAAAGTACGAACCACATACCATTTTGCGTTTGGATTTTCCAATTTTTAGAATATTCCTTTTAATATCCAAGTCAAGGACATATCTATAACATAAGTAAATGCTGCAAGAATCAAACAGACAACAATTACTATAGAAGTAGACTCTTGAAGTTCTTCTTTAGATGGCCAAGTAACTTTTTTCATTTCCTTGACTACATCATTTACGAAATTGATAATTTTTTCTTTCATATCTCAGCAGATTTATTCCTTGCACGTCAGGAGGGAGTCGAACCCCCAGCCTGCGGTTTTGGAGACCGCTGCTCTGCCAATTGAGCTACTGACGTATTATTTAGTTTCTTTGAAAGTAACGTGTTTGCGAACAACGGGATCGTATTTTTTATACTCTACTCTATTTGGATGATTTCTTTTATTCTTAGTAGTTGAGTAGCGGAACCCTGTTCCAGCAGAGCTTTCTAAAATTATTATTTGTCTAACGTTTTTTGATTTTGCCATTTTTTTACCTTTTTCAATTCTTTTGAGCTGATGACCGGGATTGAACCGGTGACCTCTTCCTTACCAAGGAAGTGCTCTACCAACTGAGCTACATCAGCATGATCGAGAGCGGGAGACGGGACTCGAACCCGCGACCAACAGCTTGGAAGGCTGTGACTCTACCAACTGAGTTACTCCCGCATCTTGCTGTGAAGCGTCAATAACTGATACAACATAAAATGAACAAGTGGGCGGCGAGGGATTCGAACCCCCAAAGGCATTAGCCAACGGATTTACAGTCCGCCCCGGCTCTCCAACTCCGGCGTCCGCCCAGACACTTTTCACCCACTAATTCTAAAAGTGAGCAACAAATATAGAAGCCCAACTTTAAAAAAGCAAGAAAATCTACATACAATCAGTTTAAAATCTAGTACTTTCTTAAGTTTTCTCTTTTTTGAGTATGTTGCACACCCGAAAAATGATATAAAAGTTTAAAAAAGTAGACTTATTTCTTTTCCCTTTATAACCATACACTTTAGATTCACATTTTTCTTTTATACAAAAAATTTGAAATCTTTGTATTTGTGGACTTCTTTTCATGGCGAGAGTTTTTGAAAAGTAGTTCTTACGACTATATTTGAAAATCAAATTATCCAAGAGAAATTTCAAATTGTTAAATATGAGGTGACTGTGAAAAAAGGTTATATGTTAATTCCAATTATAATTTCA
>JBHEKZ010000073.1:0-2567 GCA_041859025.1 Melioribacteraceae bacterium
TTGTAGGCAAGGTTGTAGGCTGCGGGTTAGGTGCATACTGGGGAGGTATGAACAAAGAAGATTCTCTTGCAATTGGATTTGGAATGAACTCTCGCGGTGCGATGGAAATTGTTCTTGGCACACTTGCATTTCAAGCCGGACTAATACAAGAAAAAGTTTTTGTTGCTTTGATAATTATGGCTTTAGTAACATCACTAAGCAGCGCTCCGGCCATGAGTTATTTTCTGAAAAGAAGTAAGAAAAAACTCGCCTTCAAAGATTTGCTTAGAAAGGATATGATAATTTTCACTGAAGCTTCAAGTAAAGAATTGATAATTAGAGAATTATGCGAGTTTGCTTCCGCTAAAAGTAAATTAAATAAAGAAAAAGTTTTCGAAGAAGTCTGGAAGCGTGAATTACAGTTTTCAACCGGTTTGGCAAATCATCTTGCAATTCCTCATGCGCGGTTGAAGATTCAATCTCCAATAATCACAATAGCTGTTTGCCGCAATGGAATTGAATTTGAATCGCTAGATGCAAAAGCTGCAAAGATTGTGATATTATTACTAACCCCAGAAACTGAACCGGAACTTCTGCTGAAACTGCTTGCCGATATATCGAAAAACTTTCATTCAATGTACACTGCCGAAGAAATCTGTAAATTGCAAACTACAGAAGAAGTAATTTCTAAATTCAAGCAACTTTCTTAGTTTACGTATGGATATTTAGGACTATAATGATTTTATTTTTTCAGAAGATCGGAGAAAAGACACTTAATTTTTTTGTAGAGTGCGGTCAAGTTTTCATACTTCTCGCAGATATATTTAAACACTCCCCAAGTTTATACAGAAGCCGAAAAAATTTCTTTTATCAAATGGAACACATAGGCGTTAACTCGCTGCCTCTGGTTTTAATCATTGCAAGTTTTACTGGAGCTGTTGCTGCCTGGCAAGCGGCTTACCAATTAAAAGGAATAGCGCCCTTATCATTTCTCGGTTCAGCAACATCGCGTGCTATAATTACCGAGCTGGGGCCTGTACTTACTGCTATTGTAATAGCCGGAAGAGTTGGGGCTTCAATTGCCGCAGAACTTGGATCTATGAAAGTAACCGAGCAGATTGACGCGTTGGAAACTATGGGGATTAGTCCGGTTGGCTTTCTGGCAACACCTCGTTTTTTTGCAGCGATGATAATGATGCCGGTTTTGGTTGTTTTCGCAAATGTGATAGCAATTATTGGCGCTTATTTTATTTCCAACTTATTTCTTGGTGTTTCATTCAATGTGTTTTTTGAATCTGTACGAAGATACTTTGCATTCAGCGATTTTACATTTGGTTTAATCAAGGGACTTTTATTCGGAAGCGTGACAGCTTTGCTTGGGTGTCATATTGGATTCAGAACCGAAGGTGGCGCGGAAGGAGTTGGATTATCAACGATCCGCTCTTTTGTAGTTAGTTCCGCTATGATTCTAATCTTAGATTACATTTTGTGGACATTAATTTTCTAACACATGACATATAACATCACAAAAAGGTTATTTGATTTTTTCACAGCACTGTTAATAATTATAGTAACCTTTCCACTACAAATTGTTATTGCAATATTGATTTTTGCATTGTTGAGAGAAAATCCATTCTTTGTCCAGCTGCGCGGATTAACACTCGAAAGAAAATGTTTTAACGTCTATAAGTTTAAAACCATTAAGATGAGTGAAGCAGAAAGAATTGAGCATATCCATTGGAAAGATATTTTTCTAATTCAAAGAGCGGCTGTTGATATTGGGAAGTTTGCTCGTATACTTCGTTTAACCGGAATTGATGAACTTCCTCAAATCTATAATGTACTTTTAGGTGAGATGAGTTTCGTTGGTCCACGCCCCTTGATGATACGCGATTTGGAAATTATGAAGGTCCAATTTCCGGTCCAGTATAAAATACGTAGTGAATTGATGGCGAAACCGGGCATTACCGGCACTTGGCAATTGATTGGCGATAGAACTCTAGGTGTGGAAAATTTAATTGCACTTGACTTATTCTACGAAGAAAACAGATCAATGCTTTTTGATCTGAAAATGTTTTTAATGACTATTCCACTTGTCATATTTGCAAAAAACTACGATGCTATTATTCCTCGTATTGAATTTGTGAGTAAATTATTTTCTTACACTCTGCAAGAGTTTCAAATTCGAAAAAAACTTAAGACCGCCCAAAAGCAATACGAAAACTATTATGTTAAACTGCCTTCTCGTTGGTGGTATTCGAGCGATACTTACAATAATTCCACGAAACCTGATGTTAAAATTTTGCCATTCGAGGGACCGGCTGCTAAGAAATCGGCAAAAGGTTAATTAGTATCAGTTTTCTCAACTCTCATTTAAATGGAACTAAGAGCTACAATGTGAAATCTTTATTTGGAATTCTTTAAATAAGAATGGAGATTGTTTTTTGAATGAACTAATTTTTCGGTTGTAAGATTCAACCTAATGGAGAACTCATGTCTAACTTTGTAATTAAACCGGCTGTAAGAACAGATAATATTACATATGCTGTGCGCGATATTGTTGTGTTGGCAAACGAAGTTGCTAAAAC
>JBHEKZ010000217.1:0-14013 GCA_041859025.1 Melioribacteraceae bacterium
CAATCACCGGCAAAACCGATTTAGAATAAATGCCAAAAGTATATTGAGGAATTCCTTCAAACAAAGGCAGCACTATTTGATATAGAGTTGGGTAGTCAATTATCTCTTTTATCAATCTCTCACTACCAAAAACAATATCTGCCGAATAAACAAAAATCTTTTCTGTTTTTGAGTTTATCAGCCCCGAATGAATACCGGAGATTGGTCCCAAGCCAGAATAAATGTCTTTTACATATCTCAACGAACCAGCGCTATTTTGTTCAATTTCATTACTGCTTACTAAAATACTTGCGAAGTACTTTTGAGAAATTGAAACAGCACGACCAATTAGAGTATCGCCGGATATTTTCAAGTGCGATTTATCGGTTCCCATTCTGGAGCTTTTACCGCCGGCAAGTATGACGGCAGTGATGTCGTCCTGCTTCTTCATCAATAACCAAACTTATTCATAAAATAAAAAGGGACGCAAATTGCGTCCCAATTATTGCAACTATTTCTAAACATGCCGCCAGACAAAATCTGTCATATCCAAATCTTGTTCATCAAACGCACCGCGGATTAGAATCTGATGCATTTCCTCTCTCGAAAGACGATCGTTAATATCAAGTTTTTCAAAAAGAGTATTAAGGTAACTTCTAACCATATAAAACCCGCCAAGAGCAAAGTAGTTTCCTAATATTCCAAAATACTCTACAATTTCTTGAGTTTTTAAACCATCTAAAATTTCCGGATGTAGCTTTACAAATTCATTAAAAGCTTTTCTGCTTATGAACAAAGCGTAATTCAATTCCGATAAAGGGAAACCCTCTTTGTATCTATCAGAGCCAACCTTCTCAAAAAAATTTTCAGCATCAGTGTTTGATGAACCACTCTTTAACCATGCGGCTAAATGAACATAAGTTGCTTCTTCACGTGCGATTACTTTTTCAGGTTCAAGCGAATGATAGGTTTTCATATATTCCGAACCTTTAACTTGCTCGTAATAAGATAATGCAATTTCTCTTTTGTGAGAGTTTAAGAGTTCTATCAATTGATCGAATGCCATATTCTTCTCCAATTTTTGAGTCAAATTAAGTTTTCGTTTCGTAAGGTTCAACATTTTCTTAAGAAATCTATTTAATATTTAGGAACTCATCCCAAATTTTAAATAACTCGTAAGTTGCTTTTACATCTTTCCCGCAGTAAATGGCAATGTCTTTTATTCTGCCGGCCTTGAAGAGTTCTTTTACATCCATTCCGGTAATTCCTTGAGACTTAGGAGATTCAATTCCGAAAGCATGGCAGTAAAAATCGAGATTGAATTTCTTTGTTAATCCATAGAATGTAAACTGCTCAAGCAAATCAATGTGAGCGGAAAAATCAAAACGGTTTTTAATAAAATTTTTGCTTGGTTTGATTTTTAACATTGCCGAACGCATCATAATAAAAGGCAGATCAAAGCCTCTTCCATTAAAGGAAATTAGTTTTTCTGCCTTAGCCGAGTATTTCCAAAACCGCTGCAAAATCTCTGCTTCCGGAAAAGCTTGGTATTTAACCCCCTCTTCTTCAGTTTCCCATGAATCTTCATTTTGGCTTTCGAACAGAACCATTATTTTATGAGTTTCTGTATTCATCATAGCAATACAAACAATTTTTGCCGTGAACGGATATAAACTAAGTCCGCGTTTTACGTTTTCCGTAATCGTTTCTTTTTTGATTTGTTCTGTTTCTTGTTCTGCGTAACGAAGGAGAAATTCTTGTTGCGTTTCGGAGAGACTATCGAACTCTGCCCCAACTGTTTCGATATCAAAAACAAGGTTCATAACGACCCCATTTTTTTTCTTCAAACTAACAATTTTCAAAATGATTTGTTACAAAATTCTACATATATTTTGCCACTTTTTTGGAGAAAGTATGGCGGCTAAAAGTCGTGCACTGTACATCGATTTACTGAAAGGATTAGCTCTAGTTGTAATGATTGAGGTACATATTTTCAACTCTTTACTGCTGCCCGAGATAAAACAAGCCTGGTGGTTTAATTACCTTCACTTCATTAATGGCCTTGTAGCCCCTACATTTACATTTACAAGCGGAATGGTTTTTGTCCTTACAATGTCTAAAAGAGTTGGAGATCTTCGCAAATTTGGAAAGGATTTTTGGAAAAGGCTTTCTAGAATTGGAATGGTTTTTCTTGCTGCGTATTCTCTTCATATTCCATTTTTCTCTTTAAGCAAAATTTGGAACAACGCAACATTCGCAAACCTTAACAGTTTGTTTACAGTTGATGTTCTTCAAGCTATAGCTTCTGGTTTATTGGTTTTACTAATCGCCAGAATGGTTTTCACCAACAATAATACTTTCTTCAATTTTAGCGGTATAATGACATTATTGATTTTACTGCTAGGGCCTTTTGCCTGGAAGATTGATTTCTCCCAGCATATTCCTCTATTTTTTGCTAATTACTTAAACAGAATGCACGGCTCACAATTTCCAATATTCCCTTGGTGGGGATTCATATTTAGCGGAGCTTACATAGCTAAGTATTACATTGCTGCTCGCGACGTAAACAACGAGCGAAGCTTTGCCAACAAACTAATTCTTGTTGGTGTTAGTTTTTTCTTTGCAGGCGTATTAATGATAAATGTCATTCTACCGGAAAATCTCGCTTCGATAATTCCCCATCCTTTCTTTTTCATAGAGCGACTGGGTGTAATAATGGCTTTGCTTGGCGGCGGATGGTATTTCCTGCATAATAAACAAACCTCCAAGTCCATCTTGCTAGATGTTAGCCGCGAATCTCTACTTGTTTACTGGCTGCACTTGCAGCTTTTATACCGCGATGTAATCTGGGGAAAAAGTCTAGCATTCATTTATGATGACAAACTAAATGTTTTTGAAGCCACAATAGTTACAATTATTATGGTAGCATTGATGATGGTAATTGCAAAAGGCTGGGGCACTCTGAAACAGAAAAGACCACAATGGGCAAGATGGATAACAATTACTGTTCTCGGTGGTGGTTTTTTGATATTTCTAATTAGGTAAATCTTAAAAAAGGCAGCTTGGTCTTAACTACATAAAATTTTAGATCATAACCTTAGTGTCTCTGCGGCAATTCTTCTTTATTATTTTCAACAGAGATTTCGAAATCATTTACTGCATCATAGAATTCTTGCGGAAGAGGAATTGCAGACTTTGTTTTTATATTGATATGCACCAGCACACCGCCGCCTCTTGTAATTATTTTTCCGGTTGACTTTTTAACTACCAAATGCCGAAAGCCAAACGAGGAGTTTTTTACAAAGCTAATCCTGGTATAGATCAACAATTCATCATCAAGCAAAGCCGGCTCAATGTAATCGGCATCGTTATGCGCCATAATAAAGAAGGAATCGCCGGCCATAATTTCTTTAAGTGAGTAATTCTTTATCAAATCTTGGATGTATTTAATCCGGGCATCTTCAAAGTAGTTAAAGTACACAGCGTTATTACATACACTAAGCATATCAACTTCGTGAAAGCGAACTACTTCAATAATTTTATGTTTGTAATTAGATATTTCCATCAAGATTCCTTTTATTACTATTGATCTTAATCATGTTATTCACCCAACACACGTTCGATAATTTTTACGGCTTCATTTATCTCCTCAGAGGAAACATCCATATGAGTAACTGCACGAATCTCACCGACTTTTCCAGTACCAAGTAACAGTCCGGCATCTTTGCACTTTAATTGGAAATCTTCAATAGTAATATCCTTTGGCGTGAACATTAGAATATTTGTCTCAACATTTTCCGGATTTATACTTACTCTTGAAATCTTAGCAAGCCCGTAGGCAAGACTTTTTGCCTTTTCATGATCTTCCTTAAGGCGTGAGATATTATTCTTAATAGCAAACAGGCCGGCTGCTGCAATAACACCAACTTGGTGCATCCCTCCGCCCCATGCTTTACGAATGCGGAATGCTTCTTTAACAAAATCCTTTGTTCCCAATAATACTGACCCGATCGGCGCTCCTAATCCTTTAGAAAGACAAACACTTACTGAATCAAAATGGCTGGCATACTCAGCCGGAGAAATATTCGTTACAACGGAGGCATTCCAAATCCGTGCGCCATCAAGATGCATGTAGAGATTATACTTTCTAGCTAATTCAGAAACAGCTTTAATATTTTCGATAGGATTAATCGTTCCGCCGGCTCGGTTGTGTGTGTTCTCAATTTCGATTACACGCGTACGAGCCATATAATATGCACTAGTTGGTCTAATAAGCGGTTCAACTTGTTCCGGCGTGAATATTCCACGTACGCCATCAACTAAACTCAACTGGATTCCACTTAGAGCTGCTGGCGAACCAGACTCATATTGAAAGATGTGAGCATCTCTATCGCAAATAACTTCGTCGCCCGGATTGGTTAAAACATTTAAGCAAATTTGATTAGCCATTGTTCCGCTCGGGACATAAAGAGCAGCCTCTTTGCCAAGTAATTCAGCGACATAATTTTGCAGCTTAGTTACGGTAGGATCTTCGCCATATACATCATCGCCAACTTCAGCTTCATACATTGCTTTTCGCATTTCATCGGAAGGTTTTGTAACAGTATCACTTCTTAAATCAATAAAATTTTTCATGATTTTTTCTTCACCTTTGTTATAATAGAATTTGAGATTGAGAAAAGAATAGTTAAGAGCGAAACAAATACAGCCGTAATTGGAACTATTAATGGAAATTTCGAAAAGAAAGTTTTCTCGGCACAAATCGGAACGTAACCGACCAAAATATCTTGAGTAAATAATTTTGTACTCAAAAGTGTTCTTCCCATAGGATCAATTATACAGCTAATGCCTCCATTTGCTGTGCGAACTACCGACCTTCGGTTTTCAATTGCACGCAAAACAGAAATTTCTTTGTGCTGAAATGGTCCGCTTGAATAGCCGTACCAGCTATCATTTGTAACAACAGATACAAATTCTGCTCCATTGTTTACAATCTTCGTAATATATTCGGGATAAATCGATTCGATACAAACTACTGCCCCAACTTTTGTGTAACCTAAGCTAGAAACGTTCTGTGTTGTTCCAACATTCCAGCTAGAAATGCCAACCTGCCATTTAATAAACTCGCCAAGAAATGGAAGATCTTCTACAAATGGCACTTTTTCTCCGAATGGTACCAATTGATTTTTTTGATACTTCTGGATTTGCCGAGTATTTGGTAAGAAAGTAAGAATTGAATTGAACGAAGTGTAAGCTGCGTCCCCGCTGCGTAAAAGTTTAGCGCCTTTAGGCGCATTTTTAACATTATAAAAGAAATTGATATCAGGCATTCCGGTAATAAGCGCAATCTTATTCTTATCAACGAATTGATGAATTCTCTCCACCTCGAACGCATAGTTGCCGCTTAGAAGATAACATGGTAAAGCGGTTTCCGGCCAAACAATTATTCGGGCGCCTTTATTTATTGCCTTCTCCGAAAGCTCAAAATATTTTTCAAGCTGCGCCGTTATACTGCCTCCGCTCCATTTATCCCAAGGATTTACATTTGGTTGAATCAAACCGACTTTAATTTGTTTTGAAGGGACTTCATACGTTGCCGTTTTGTAACCACCATAGACCAACGGAATAATAAAAAGCGAAGTTGCCGCAAACAAAAATCTATGATTAACTTTTTTTGTTGCACTAATTTGTTTTATTGATAGGAATAGGAAAACATTTATGTAAATAACTATTAATGTTAGTCCGTGGGCTCCAACAACATCTGCTATTTGTATGAACTGATTAAAATAAGTCAGACTGTTACCCAATGTAAGCCAAGGGAATTTTAAATCGGTAAGTGAATAGATGTACTCGAAAAATACCCAGTAAAGCGGGAACAGAAAAAGAGAAGTTCTTTTCGAGAATATTTTCGTGCTTAAAAAGTAAACTGAAGTAACTATTAAATAAAAACCGGGATTCGCAAAAATCAACAATCCGCCGGAAATCATAAGAAACGGATCAGCTTCTTTTGTCCAGCTGCCAACCCAATAAATTGTAATTAAGCAAAAGAAGAAAAGGAAAACGTAGGAAATTCTATTTACTGAGGCTAGACTCTCTCTCTTTTCCAACACAAAGAAAAAAGGAACGAACGCAAAGAAGGCCAAAAATGGAAGAGGGACTGGCGGGAAAGATAAACCAAGTAAAACGCCGCCTAATACAGCTAACAGTATTTGCTTCTTTATTTCTTTTCGTTGCTCTGGAGTTTTCGGAATTCCGTATTTGCGAAACAACTTCATCATTTCGATTTTTTCTTTTTCCAAATCTTGTATAAAATAAATGCAATTACAATTGTGGTTAATGCCAGACCGATATTTGAATATGTGCCTAGATATTTATCAATCAGTTCAATATTATTTCCCAAAGCAATTCCAAGCGAAATAAGAATTGCGTTCCAGACAAAAGAACTTAGCGCGGCAAAAATAAAAGTTTTAGTTGGCTGTAAACGATGAACACCGCAGAAAAAACTAATTACCGCGCGTGTACCGGGCATAAATCTATTTATCAATATCAAATTGTAACCATACTTCGAGAACCACGTATCAGTCTTATCTAGCGATTCCTGTTTAAGAAATTTTAGCCTTCCTTTTCTGATTAGGTTTTCGCCCATGTATTCACCAATGAAATACATAACAATAAAACCGACTCCGCTGCCAACACTTGTAAGTAAAAGAATAGGAATAAATCCTATCGGAGAATGCGCAATAAGTGTTGCGCCTATTACTAAAACTACATCGCTGGGTGATGGGGGAAAAACATTTTCGATGAAAGCAAAAAAGAATAAAACAAGGTAAACCACTGCAGGATCGAGTGTGTTTATGTATGAGAGAATTTCTTGCAGCATCAGTTTTCGTGTTTATTAAGTAGAACAACAGCATAAGCAGCGCAGCCTTCTTCTCTGCCGACAAATCCCATACCCTCTGTTGTAGTTGCCTTAATTGATATTTGAGAGACCGAAATGTTTGTGACCTCAGCAATTTTCTGTCTCATTTCGTTAACATATGGAAAAAGTTTTGGCTGCTGTAGCAGAACTGTAGAATCGATATTGGAAACTTCGTAACCGTTTGCGTGAATGAGTTCATTCACATGTTTTAAGAGTTCTTTGCTATCGGCATCTTTATATTTATCATCACTATTCGGAAAGTGAATTCCAATATCACCAAGAGCTAGTGCACCAAGCATTGCATCACATATTGCATGAAGCAGTGCATCGGCATCTGAATGGCCTAGCAATCCCTTTGTAAAAGGAATTTCAACGCCGCCAAGAATTAGTTTGCGGTTTTCTGCAAACTCGTGAACATCATAACCAAAGCCAATTCTAATTTGTGGGTTCAATGTCTTATCTCAAATCTTGTGAATTCGTTTTTGTACTCGCACCACTTTATATATACATCTCTTACTTGAGCTCTAGATGGACCAACTTTAATTTGTTTGATTAATTCTTCGATCAGATGCTTCTGGCCTTCAACTATTGTAAGGACTTCACCGCTGTACAAATTTTCCGTATATCCTTTTAAGCCGATTTTCTCTGCTTGTCTAACGACAAAATAACGGAAGCCAACACCTTGAACAAATCCGCTTGCCAGAATTTCAGCTCTCCTCAGATTCACTTTTGCTCTCAAAATATGAATCGAATAACTCGGCAACAATTAGGCCCAAGAAAATTATTACACATCCAAGCAGACCAAAGTTACTTATTTTCTCGCCAAGTAAAAAGAAAGCAAAAATTGCCGCAAAAATTGGTTCGAAGGAATATATGATACCGGCTTTCGTTGGACTCACAACCTTCTGGAACTTTGTCTGCAACCCGATATTAAGTAAAGTAGCAAGCAGTGAAGTATATAGCAGTCCAAATATTAAGTACTTTGTGAAATCAACATGAATCGCTTCTACAGAAAATCCAGAAAACAAAAAAGATGCAGTAAAACCAAGAACTGCAACTGTAGAAAGCTGAGAAGTTAGTAGAATCCAATAGTTGTGTTTTGGACTTAATACATCTATGTAAACAACATGAATCGCAAAGAAGACCGCGCAAATTAAAGTTAGCATATCGCCAACATTGAAACTCGAGCCAAGGTCAGAAAGAAAAGTTGTTATCGATGAACCGCCGCTTGAAAGGAATAACATTCCAACAAAAACTAACGCAGTTCCAAATAACGCCCCCTTTGTTGGAAATTTTTTCTCAACTAATATCTGAACAAAAGGGATAAATACGATTAATGTCCCGGTGATGAACCCGGATTTTGTCGCTGAAGTTAACTTCAAACCGAGCGTCTGGAAAAAGAACCCACTAAACAAGAATGCGCCAAGCAGCATTCCGGAAAGAATTGCTTTCTTGTCAATTTTTATTTTCTTAAAAAAAAGAATCAATCCTAATATCGAAGATGCAATTCCAAAACGAATGGCGATGAAAAGCATGGAAGAAATATCATTCAAAGATTCTTTTACAATTACAAAAGTACCTCCCCAAAGAATTGTCATTAAGACAAGCGCGGCTTCTCCAGTATACTTGGAATAGGGATTGGAATTATTACTCATCACTTTCTGCCTTGTAGCCAAAATGATTAAGCATGTTGGGATTGGAACGCCACTTTTCTTTTACTTTAACAAACAGCTCCAGAAAAACTTCACGTTGAAGAAATTTTTCGATCGATTCACGCGCGGACCTTCCAAGTTTTTTTATTGTTGCGCCCTTGTCACCAATAATTATTGGTTTCTGGGATTCGCGCTCAATAATTATAGCCGCGCGGATATAATCTTTTCTTCCCTCCCGTTCAGCAAATTCCTCAATCTCTACTTCAGTACTATATGGAATTTCCTCACGGTAGATTTCAAAAACTTTTTCTCTAATAATTTCCGAAACAAAAAATCTTTCATTCTCATCACTCAACTGATCATCTGGATAATATTTGGGATGTTCCGGCAAATATTCTAAAATAGAATCAACTACTGTTTGAGTGTTGACTGATTTTATCGCTGAAATTGGAATTATCCTTTTAAACCATCCTTTTGTTTCTGCAGTAGCAACAAGTTTTTCAATTACTTCCTGCTTGGAAGCGTCTATTTTATTGATCAGCAGAATTTTGGGTGTGTTTTCGTTGTGTAAAATTTTCAGCACAGTTTCATCTTCCAGCGCTTTCATACCTGTCGGATCAGCTTCTGCATCAATAATAAACAAAACGAGATCAGAGTCTCTCACGCTTTGTTCTACAAATTCCAGCATCCGGTGCTGCAAGAGATACTCCGGATTCATTATTCCCGGTGTATCGAGAAATATTATTTGGAAATTTTCGGCAGAATGTATCCCTAAAATTTTCTTCCGTGTTGTTTGCGGTTTAGAAGTTGCGATAGAAAGCTTCTCGCCTAAAATAGCATTCAGCAGAGTTGATTTACCCGCGTTAGGTTTGCCTATAATTGAAACGTATCCGGATTTATGATTCATTTGTAATTGGTTTTGTTGTGTGCGAAAATATTACAACTCGGAACGATAAGCCAATTAACAAATCATAAATAAAATGATTTGCTTAATTAATGAGAAAAGCTGTTAATCTTCTTTTTCCAGCTTTTGTGCGATTCAAATCCAAAGTAAGCCAAAATTAGCATGATCAAAACCAATGAAGAACTTATCATCAGCACGGTTTTGTTTTTAAAAACCGATAAAGTTTCGCTTCCACTTTTCGAAATACCCGATTTTGCTTCATCAATGTATGTCGTTAAGTTTAAGCTTCCAACATTCCAGTTAACAGAAAACACAACTGCCAGCAACGAACCAATTATCAATAAACTAAAAAAGCCTACTACTCCGTAAAAGAAATAATTTTTTTTCTGTTTAGATGAACCGGGCGAAAGATTCAATGCCCCCATTAGCCGTTCAGTAAATCCATTCGGAGCCGGATCGGGTTCAATTTGTTTTAACGATTGATGCACAACTCGCATTGCTCTGAGTCTTGATGCAGCGAGCTGATCAGAATTCAAAAGATTTTTCACATCTTCGAGTTCTTCCGGAGTGAGTTGATTATCTATATAATCGTTCAATAGTTCATCAATATTCTTTTTCATAATACTTCCTCTTGATAATTATGCTTTAGCAGCAAATCTTTAAGCGAATTCCTTGATCTATGCAAGAGCACTTTTACATTAACTAAAGATATTCCCATTACTTGGCTAACTTCACTCATCGAAAGCCCATCCAAATAGAACAGAATTAAAACCAGCGCATTTCTAACCGGCAATTTATCAACCATTTTTAAAACATACTGATTAACATTTTCTGTTGTGCTATAAATTTCATTATCAAACTTGCCAAGTTCAATTTCTTCATCAATCGAAGTCATTTCCTGTTCTACCTGACGTTTCTTTGACGCTAAAACTGTTAATCCGGTATTGTAAACAATTCTGTAAAACCAAGTCGAGAACTGAGCATCCATTCTAAATTCTTTTAAACCATTATAAGCTTTTAGAAAACTATCTTGTAAAGCCTCTTCTGCATCCATCTCATTTTTTAGAAGTCTTTTTAGAAGCGAAAAGGCGCGATCCTTGTATCGATTAACTATAAGTGAGTAATCCGAGATGTTGCCCCGTTTTACCGACTCTATTATTTCTATATCGCTTAAATGTTTCATCACTCCATTAGACTAAGACTCTACTGGTAAGGTTACAACAGAACACAAACTGTTTTCTGTAACCTTTTGCTATTCAACTCAAGTCAAAAGTAGTGAAAGAAAAAATAATTATGAAGTTGATTTTGTAACCATAAGAAAAGAAACACAGTCAAAAGTATTAAACAATAAAAGGAGAAATGTCATGGAATCAGTTATTGCGGTTTTTATACCCATAATATTTGTAATAGTTGTTGGTCTGGTAATTACTTTAGCCATCTATTTCAAATCAAGAGAAAAACAAATGATGATTGAAAAAGGTCTTTCAACAGAACAAATGTTCGAACTTTTGCATTCGAGAGAAAAAGAAAGAAAGAATGGTTACTATATGCTGAAAGGGGGCATCATCTTGGTTTTCTTAGTTTTTGGCGGAATTATTGGCAGCATCATAGACCGAGCTTATTTTGGCTACTGGGAAACCTACGAAGGTGGAAAATACTATCATGATGATCCAGTTTATGGTGTTTGGTTGACCTTTTTGGGATTAGGAATTGGCGCTATAGTAGCTCACTTCATCTCTAAGAAAATGGAAAAATCAGATTCAGCTCAAAACTAATACCACTTGAATTAATCAATAGAAATGCCGGATTAAGTCCGGCATTTCTTATCACTCTCTTCAAAATTTCTAAAAATTTTCTTAGCATTTATTCCGTACAAACCTATTTATTTGCGTCTTGCTTTTCCCAAATTTTTCTCATTCTTTCGTTCATCATTTTTTCTTTATGCTCCTCTTCTTTTTTCATAACTGCAAGTTCGTCTTTAGAAGATTTCTTCGATTGGCCATATCCGGAACCTGAAGGAGAAGCTAATGCTCCAACCAAACCAAATATTATGTATGCAATTGCAAGACCAACAGCCAAATAAACTGCTGCAACCGTAATAATTGCAGATGTTATAAAGGAAAGTGTAGATAGGAAGATAAAGAATAGAGCATGGAGCGGAAAAAATTTACCAAATTTATTTACATCAGTATAAGTTGAATAACCAACAACGCCAATTCCTAACAAAGATAAAGACCAAAGACACCACGTTATAAATCCTTTCTCCGCAGGAAGCAACCAGAATGGATTTAGGAAAATTGCTTTATATACATCCTCTTCCCACAAAACAAACAACAACCCAAACAAGATCCCCAATAACGCAGTTAAATATGGAGTTAAACTTTCTTTTTTGTAGCCTTTTCTCCCTTCTTTCAAGAATATTAATTTTCTATCTAGTCTTTGTCCAACAGTAATAAGAGCTATTGTTGTAATACTTAAAGCTAGTGCAATTCCCCAGAACGTTAAGCTTTTCCAAGTAATATATTCATCTAAGAAATTTTTAATAGTTATTCCGTTCACTCCTAGTTTCAGATTGCCTCTATTCTCTATAACTTCATTTGGAACGGAAACAGCAATAAGGCTTTTGGTGAGAACAAATCCGGTATCATCCCCAAGTTTTACATCTATAAACTTTTTGGAGAATCCAATTGGGATTAAAGTGTCTCCCTTAACGAATGATCCGATTATTCTTGAATCGCCAGAAGGTTTCTCCCGTACATTTACTTTTTTGGTTTTAACTACATAAGCAATAGTTGTATCGCTAGTCCCAAACAAAAAATCGCACGAAGTAACTGATAAAATTAAACCAACGGCTAGAAAAAATAAGGTTAGCTTTTTCATAATAATCCAGAGTTATCTCTTTTGAATTAAACACCCAGGCCAAACTTAGTAAAATAATTGATTCATTAACTCATAAATTAAACGAATTGTACTTTTGTATCGAAGCAAATAACTATGGTTTGAAAAGATGTACTAATATTGGTTACGAGGAATGAGCAAAAATGTTGATAAAAGAAACGGCTCGATGAGCCGTTTCTTAAAATGTATTATTCAATACCTTGCTCTTCGAGCCAGCGTTGAGCATCAAGTGCCGCCATACAGCCGGTACCAGCAGCAGTTATAGCTTGCCTGTAAACGTGGTCTGCTACATCACCCGCTGCAAAAACTCCTTCAATATTTGTATAAGTTGTGCCCGGTTTAACTTTTAGATAACCGGTTTCATCCATATCAAGTTGACCTTTGAATAAATCAGTATTCGGCTTATGACCGATAGCCAGGAAGACGCCGTCAATAGGGACTTCAGTAACAGAACCATCTTTTGTATTTTCTAATAAAACACCGGTAACCATTTTTCTGCCGGCTTCTTCCTTACCTAGAATTTCTTTAACTGTTGAGTTAGTTACAAACTTAACCTTTGGATTTTTCGCGGTACGTTCAGTCATTATCTTAGAAGCTCTAAATTCACTTCTTCTATGAACAAGAAGAACCTCGGAAGCAAAGCGGGATAAATAATTCGCTTCTTCCATTGCTGTATCCCCACCGCCTATTACAATAATCTTTAATCCTCTAAAGAAAAATCCGTCGCAAGCAGCACAGGCAGAAACGCCATAGCCCTGGTAATATTTTTCGCTTGGAATTCCAAGCCATCTTGCAGACGCACCGGTAGCGACAATAACAGAATCTGCGGTATAAGTTTCATCTTCTGTTTTTACAGTAAAAGGACGTTTGGAAAAATCAACTTCTGTAACATTTTTGAAATATGATTTTGCACCGAAACGTAAAACTTGTTTGCGCATAGTATCCATCAATTCCGGACCTTGTATTCCATGCTCGAAACCGGGAAAATTTTCAACTTCTGTTGTTATTGTTAACTGACCACCGGGCTGCATTCCTTCCAAAATTACCGGATTCAAATTTGCGCGTGAAGTGTAAAGCGCGGCTGTTAAACCAGCAGGACCGCTTCCAATAATTATTACTTTATGATGATTCTCTGACATTTGTATCTCCGAATTTTCAATCCAAAATTATTGATTGTTTATGACTTTTAATAACAGTTAGATGTTATTCTTAAACGAAGGATTCGCGGTGAGAAATACTGCGTTTCTCCTTAACCCGCTTAGTTTTGCTCGTTTAATCGGGCTTGTTTCAAACTTAGTTTTGAATTCTTCATCTTTCATATTGATAACTTCATCGAGGAGTAAATTAGTTCCTTTAGGCTGAAAATCTTGTAGTAAAGTAGGTTCCGAGAATTTTTTGTTCCAGGGACAGACATCCTGACAAACATCGCAGCCGAAAATCCAACCGTCAAATTTCCCTTTGAATTCTTGGCTTATTTCTCCCTTATTCTCAATTGTTAGGAATGAAATACACTTGTTCGCATCAACAACCTGGGGCTGAACGATTGCATTTGTAGGACACGCATCGATACACGCAGTACACGAACCACATAAGTCGGGAACGGGAGTTGAGTAATCAAATTCGCAATTTGTGATTATGTTTGCGATGAAAAACCAGCTGCC
>JBHEKZ010000505.1:0-8997 GCA_041859025.1 Melioribacteraceae bacterium
GGTGAGCGCAATATTGAGTTAAAACAATCACTTGATGCAATTGCTGCCCTTGATTCAATATTTTCACGAGCTAAATCTTCAATCGCAATTATTGGTTCTCATCCATCCTATTTTGCAAACAAAGCTTTCGAAATGATCGATGCGCGTCATCCGCTTCTTGTTAAAAGACTAGGTCATAGTAAAACTGTTCCTATGAATCTTAAGTTGAAAGATGAGAAGGTTGTTCTTATAACTGGTCCAAATGCAGGCGGTAAAACGGTTACTCTTAAAACATGCGGTTTGCTTGTCAGTTTAGCTCAAGCTGGAATTCCGGTTCCGGTTTTTCCCGATTCTAATTTTACAGTGTTCGATCAAGTTCTGGTTGATATTGGTGATGCTCAATCAATTGAAGATGATTTAAGCACGTTTAGTTCTCACTTAACAAATATTCGGAACATTCTTGAATCGGCAAATGAAAAAACATTGGTGTTGCTAGATGAAATTGGAACTGGAACAGATCCGGCAGAAGGTTCTGCAATTGCTGCTGGAGTGTTAGTTTCATTAAGAGATAAAGGTGCGCGAGTACTTGCTACAACTCATCACGGCAGTTTGAAGCTGGTAGCAAATCAACTTGAGGAATTCCAAAATGCTTCGATGGAATTTGATACTGATGAATTAAAACCTACTTACAGATTCAAACAAGGAATGCCCGGTTCAAGCTACGCTTTTGAAGTTGCACAGAGAATCGGCTTTGATGATGAATTCATTAATCTTTCCAAGCTCTATCTTGATACCGATAAAACAAAAATTGAAGAGTTCCTTGTTAGTTTAGAAAAGAAGTCGCAGGACTTACGCGATCAATTAAACAAAAGTGAATTGGAAAATCTTCGGTTAAAAGGCTTGGCAAATCTATATCAAGATAAAATCGAAAAGCTCGAAAAGCAGAAGAAAGAAATTCTTTCCGATACAAAGGAAAAGGCACAATTGTATTTACAAGATGTGAACAAGCAGATTGAGGATACAATAAAAAACATTCGCGAATCCCAAGCAAAAAAAGAAGTTGTAAAACAAGAAAAAGAGAAAATTGAAAAGTTAAAAATGGAAACGCAAAAAGTATTTCCTCAAAAGCCAAAAATTGAGACAGAGAAAAAAGAATTTAAGATCGGAGATTATGCCTCAATAATAAATACAGCTACAGCTGGCGTTATTGAAGAAATTGACTCAGACAAGAACAAAGCGGTATTGCTTGTGGGTTCTCTAAAAATCCGGACTAAATTGAGCGATCTTCAACCGGCAAAAAAATCTGAAGCCGAATTGGTTTACAAGAAAAAGTATGAAAGTGATATGCAGACCATAAGTTTCAGGCTGGATTTACGAGGAATGCGTTATGAAGATGCTGAGTCGGAGCTGATCCGATTTTTGGACGAATCTAACATGAATGGGATTGATCGAGTTGAAATTCTTCATGGAAAAGGCACCGGTGTTCTGAAGCAAATGACTCATGGAATTCTTAGAACGAATCACTCGGTAAAAAATTACTATTTTTCCGGTATAGAGAGTGGCGGAGATGGAATCACAATTGTTGAGTTCAAATAGTGTTTAAGAAAATACTAATAGCGAACAGAGGAGAAATTGCTCATCGTATTATAAAAGCATGTCGGGAGCTTTCCATTACTTCAGTGGCAATATATTCGGAAGCCGATGCAAATGCTTTACATGTTCGCAGAGCAGATGAAGCATATCAAATTGGCCCGGCTCCGGCTAGCGAATCTTATCTCAACAAAGAGAAAATAATTGCACTTGCAAAGCAAATTGGTGCGGACGCGATTCATCCTGGGTATGGTTTTCTATCAGAGCGTTCTGAATTTATAAAAATGGTTGAAGGGGCTGGTATAGCTTTCATAGGGCCATCCTATAAATCTGTAGAAATGATGGGAGGAAAAACGGATGCTCGTACTTTGATGAAGCAGCATAACGTTCCTATTGTTCCCGGAACAACGCGACCAATTGAAAACATAGAAGATGGAAAAAAGTTTGCATCCGAAATTGGTTATCCAGTTATGCTGAAAGCTGTAGCCGGCGGCGGCGGTAAAGGCATGCGAAAAATCTATTCCGATGATGAATTTGAATCTGCTTTTAATAATGCCAGAAATGAAGCATTAAAATCATTTGGAAGCGATGCGGTATACTTAGAGAAGTTTATTGAGCATCCCAAACATATTGAAGTTCAAATCCTTGCAGATAAGCATGGCAATTACGTTCACTTATTTGAAAGAGAATGTTCAGTTCAGCGCCGTCATCAAAAAGTTATAGAGGAAGCGCCATCAGTTGCTGTCGATTCCTCCACTCGTGAAAAGATAACAAAAGCCGCAATTGATGCCGCTAAGGCTTGTAATTACTACAACGCCGGAACAATCGAATTCTTGATGGATAGCGATAAAAGTTTTTACTTCTTGGAAATGAATACTCGTTTGCAGGTAGAGCATCCGGTTACAGAAATGATAACTGGATTTGACATAGTTAAAGAGCAAATTAGAATTGCATACGGAGAAAAACTAAGCGTTACCCAAGATGACCTTCATATTCATGGACATGCTATTGAATGTAGAGTATACGCTGAAGATGTTGATAACAATTTTGCCCCGTCAATCGGAAAAATTACTCATCATAGATTGACATCTGGTCCCGGAGTTAGAATTGATAGAGGAATAGATGTTATGAGCGATGTGCCTATTTACTACGATCCTATGCTTGCAAAAGTGATTTGTTGGGGCAAAGATAGAAATGAAGCTATAGAAAGAATGAAACGTGCTTTATGCGAATATCAAATATGCGGTGTTGTTACTAACATGCCGGCTTTCAATTGGATGTTGAAACAAAAATCTTTTTTGAATGGTACTTTCGATATAAATTTCCTAGAGAACGAGTTTCTACCACTCGTGCCTGATAAATGGAAAGGGCAATCAACAGAATATCTAGAAGATATTGTCGCTATTATGGCTGCGTTATTGAAAAATTCAGAATTGGAATTATCAGTTACTAGTAACGATACAAAATCTACAAACAATTGGCGGGCTCAATTATATGAATGAGTTCGTAGTAACAATAAATAACAAAAAAAAATCTGTTAAGGTTAACCAGAATGGGACTGTTGAACTTGATGGCAAAGTAATCTCGGCTTCAATTACAAAGGTAAGTCCACATTCTATTGTTCTTCGTTTTGGAAACAATGTTTATGAGGCAGCAACAACAAAAACAAATGACGGAGAAATTCGCTTACTTATTGACGGCTGGTATTTTGATACAACAGTCAGGACAAAGCTTCAGGACTTAGCCTATGAACTTCAAAAGAATAAAGAGAAGACACAGCATCATACTGAAATGAAAGCCCCAATGCCCGGTTTGCTGATTAAGATTAAAAAGAAAGTCGGTGAAACAGTTGAGATGGGTGAACCAATTTTAATTCTTGAAGCAATGAAAATGGAAAATGATTTACGTTCACCTTCGAGTGGAATTGTAAAATCGATCAATTTCAAAGAAGGACAGTCCGTAGAGAAAGGTGCTGTCATACTTATAATCGAATAATAATTCTCTTTTGCTTTTTTCATTCATTTAATTATTTTGTCCCCGAAATTTCATTAACCAAGAGGAGGTTGTGTGAAGAAGTTACTTACTTTGTTGTTGGCTTGCGTCCTGTTTGCAAGCAATCTTAATGCGGGCGGTTTTCAAATCAATGAGCATGGCGCAAGAGCGATGGCATTAGGCGGTGCGTTTACAGGTTTGGCAAACGATCCTTCTGCAATATATTTTAACCCGGCTGGCTTAACTCAACTTAAAGGTACAAAATTTTATTTTGGAACAACTGCAATTTCACCATCTGCTACTTATACAAGTGGTACTGGCGCAGCTGCTAGAGATTATGAAATGAAAGGTCAGCTTTTTACTCCAATCAATTTCTATATTACTCAGTCATTGGGAAAATTAGCTGTTGGTTTAGGTGTTAACAACCAATATGGTCTTGGAACAAAATGGAATTCCGATTGGCCAGGCAGATATTTAGCACTTAATACAGAAATAAAAACATTCTTTATTACTCCAGTTGTTGCATACGAAGTTTTCGACGGATTGTCAGTTAGCGTTGGAGGTTCTTTTGTATTTGGTGATGTAACAATTGAGCGCAAAGTTAATGCAATCCCAGCTTTACTTAAGGACTCTGAATTAGCCATGAAAGGGGACGGAACTTCTTTTGGATTTACAGCTGGCTTGTTATACAAAGTAAGCGATCAATTCCAAGTAGGTGCTAATTATAGAAGTGCTGTAAAAATTGACTTTAGCGGAACCGCAGCAACTACTCCAGCTACTTTCTATCACCCACAACTAAAAGTTAACTTACCATATCCAACTGGCGATATTACTGCTCCACTTGAAACACCACAGAACCTTACACTTGGTTTGGCTTGGATGCCTTCTGATGCAGTAACTTTCACAGCTGATTACCAGTATGTTGGATGGAGCAGTTACGATAAAATGGAAGTTACATTCGCAACTTATGATCTAGATCTTAATCCAGCAAACGGTCTACAAAATGTTTCCACTGCTAAGAGAGAGTATCAAAACACATATATTTTAAGAGCTGGTTTAGAATATAATGTTAGTGATAAAGCAGCAGTACGTTGCGGTATCGTTTATGATCATAACCCAGTTAAGACTGAATATGTTGACCCAACTTTACCAGATGCTGATAGAATTGGTTTGAACGTTGGTTTCGGTGGAAAGATAACTGAAAATTTAGGCGTTGATTTTTCTTATATGCTTTTAACTTTCTCTGATAGAACAGTTTCTAAATCAGTTTATGGATTTAATGGTACTTATTCAAATCTCGCTCATCTATTTGGAATTAACTTATCTTATTCTCTCTAGAAGTATTTTAAGGGATGGCTCATTAGCCATCCCTTTCATTTCTCAAATCTGGATATTACTTATTATTTAGTTTTAGTAAATTAGGGGTGTAATTGAATCCTTTCTAAATCGTTATGAGAAAACTATGAAACTGAGAAACTACTCTTTACTTTTTCCATTAGCATTTTTATTTGCATGCTCTTCGGCTGAACAAATAAGCGAGCAATCTGATAATAAATCTCCTGATGTATATGTTTTCGATGATGTAAAAAAAGTAGAGGAACCCAAAATTGCAGAAGTGCCTAAGGTTGAAGAACCTAAAGCAGAAATAAAACCGGAACCCGCTAAAGTCGAAACTAAAGTTGAAGACACAATACTAACCGGCAAGAAATTCACTATCCAAATAGGTGCGTTCACTACCAAAGATAGAGCTGAGAGCTTTGTTAGAGAACACCAATCAAAGACTTCATTACCTCTTAATATTATTTTGAACGGAGTTACTAACTTATTTGTTGTTCAGGTTCCACCATACAAGACAAAAGAAGAAGCAGATTTAATAAGAGATAATCTAAGAAAGTTCGCTCCTTTCAAAGATGCTTTCACTGTAAGTTTGGAGAAATAGCGTGAGTCCGGCTTATTATAATATTCTCATTACATTCTGTTCATTTATTTACGTTTTTGGTGTTGTTGTCCTAATGGATATTGCAGTTAAGAAAGGATTCCCACAAGATTTATCCAGAAAAGTAGTGCATGTTGCAGCTGGTTCCTGGCTGGTGTTTTGGTTACTGTATGATTCTTCTCATTGGACAAAATACTTAAACATAAGCGCTGCATTTGTTTGGACAATCTTATTATTGATAAAAGGATTTACTGCTAAACCGGATGATGAAGCTGTAAGAACTATGACGAGATTTGGCGACCGAAAAGAATTGTTAAGGGGACCACTTTATTTTACTCTAGTTATGAATTTGCTGGGCACCTATTTTTATTCAACTCCTTTTGCATTAACAGCTATGGGATTTCTAACATGGGGTGATGGGATAGCACCAGTCGTAGGCACTCGTTACGGAAAACATTCTTATAAAATCTTCTCGGAAAAAACTATTGAGGGAAGTATAACCTTTTTTGTTTGTGGACTATTAGGAGCTGTTTTATTTAATTCAATCTTCGGTATGAACTTGGATTTCCAGTTTTTACTTATATGTGCGGTTGTAACTACTGTTGTAGAGGGCTTCAGCCCAAAAGACTTTGATAATATTCTTATTCCATTGGCAATCTACCTACTTTATATTCTTTTTTAAGAGTGGTATTGTACAAATAGTGAATAAATTTTTGATTTTGGTGTAATAATTATAAATTAATAAACAGAATACTTACAAAAAGGAAGGTAGGGAAATGGCTTTTTCATTAAATAGGATTATGCTTATCGGCAACTTAGGTCAAGATGCTGAAAATCGTTTTACTACGAATAATCTTTCAGTTACTACATTTTCGCTAGCAACCACGCGCAGTTACAAAGGCAAAGATGGAAATTGGGTTAACGAAACCACATGGCATAATATCGTTTCTTACAATTTGCCCGATTTTTACAAAGAGCAGCTTAAAAAGGGCAAAAAGTTTTATGTTGAAGGAAGACTGGCTAAAAGAGATTATACTGATAAGGAAGGTGTCAAAAAGTATATTACAGAAGTAGTTTCAGAACAACTAATTCCGCTTGAAGGTAGAGAAGGTGGTGGTTCTACTGGTGGAAACTCCTATTCTGAAAAGGCTAATAGCTATTCTGAACCACCAGTTGATGCCGGAACAGATGATGATCTTCCTTTCTAAATGTTTTGTTGAACAATGTAGGGATATTGATTAATTGGAAGTTGGTTGGTCTTTAAAGTTTATTTTAATTCTAATATGTTTTATCGTCTTGGCTTTCTTTTCAAGCGCTGAAGTAGCACTCTTTTTAATCGATAAGAAAAGGATTAAAGAGTTTAGAAAGGAAAATCGAATAATTGCCGGTTACATTGAATCGATGCTGGATAACTCTCGTCGATTATTAGTAACTATTCTTCTTGGGACGACAATAGTTAGTGTAGGAGCTTCAATTGTTGGAGTCGATCTGGCAATATCTATTGCAAAGAGTTTTGCTTTTTCTCAAGAGTTAGCAATTGCGGTTCAAATTGTAATACTAACGATATTAATTCTTCTTATCGGCGAGGTAACTCCAAAGTTGTGGGCAAATAAGCATCCCGAAATGGTTGCTAAATTAGTAGCTGCTCCAATGTATTGGATTAATTTTGTTTTTTATCCTATCTCCAAAGTTTTGACAGATGCACTTCGCTTAATGACCAAAAGTCTGGATAATTCAAACTCGCGTACTGCAATACAAGAAAGTGAAATTGCAGAACTTGCGAACCTAAGTATCGAAAAAGGGACTATAGAAGAAGGTGAGCACGAACTGATTCATGGAATTGTTAGCTTTAAGACAGTTATGACGCGCGAAATCATGACTCCAAGAGTTGATATAGCCGCTGTTTCTGTGGATGAATCCTTTGATGATCTTATGAATGTGATTAATGAATCGGGGCATAGCCGAATTCCTCTTTATGAAGACAGTCTAGATAAAGTAATTGGCATCATTTACGCGAAAGATATGCTGCCGTATCTAAAAACTCCTGAATTAAAAAAGAATTTATCACTGAAAAGTATTGCCAGAGAAGTAATATATGTTCCCGAAACCAAATTGATTAACGATCTTCTACATGAATTTCAAGTGAAGAAAATTCATTTGGGAATTGTAGTTGATGAATATGGCGGTACAGCCGGCCTTATTTCTTTAGAAGATATCCTTGAAGAAATTGTAGGAGAGATTAGGGATGAGCATGACAAAGAAGAAGCCGAGATAACAAAACTTAATGACTTCAGCTACATGGTTTTAGGCAAGGTCTCGATAGATGAAATCAATAATACTCTTGGAGAAAATTTCTCTTCAGAGAATGATGATTACGATACACTAGGCGGCTTTATATTGAATCAAGCTGGAAGCATTCCTAAACAAGGGTATCAATTTGAATTCTCCGGTTACAAATTTACTGTTAAAGATGTTCTTAATAATCGAATCAATAAAATTCTTATCGAAAAAGCCTCTATACAATGAAGAAAGGATGTTTTATAACGCTGATCAGTTTGATTACCATTGTGGTGATGGCTGGTATTTATATTTATAAAACTAACAAAGACTTTTTCAAATCTTTTGGCAAAGATAAAATCATCAGTTTGGCAACAGACGAGATTAATGAAAAAATTAAGAATCTTGATTACAGCCCATACAAAGATTCTTTAATCTCTGTATTGAAACAAGAAGCTTCATTGGTAAAAGGTAAAGATTTCGAGAAAGCCATGAACCAATTCGGTTACATTGCAGACAAAATTCAAGATGTAATTCATGATGGTGTGTTGGATTCAACCGAATTCGCACAAATAAAATTACTGGTGAAAGAGCATGAGAGATCAGCGAAAAACAGAAATTAAGGTTGGTATAACGGTTGTTTTAGCAATTCTAATTTTCATTTGGATTTTTGGATGGGCTAAAAATTTAACAGTAGGATCCGAGAGAAAAGATGTTTCTGTAATATTTAGCTCAGTAGCCGGTTTAGAGATTGGCGATCCGGTAACTATCAACGGAGTAAGAAAAGGATATGTTGAAGACATTATAATTAAAGGCAATCAAGTAGTAACCAAGCTTAATCTCGAAAAAGATGTTATACTTAAAATTGATGCCAAGTTTTCTGTTATGATGCTCGATTTAATGGGTGGAAAGAAAATTGAAATTAATCCCGGCTCCTCAGAACAAGAAATTAATTACAACACAATGCAGCTTGGAGAGTTTGTTGGAGATATTGCTTCCGCAATGGCAATGTTAGGAACTGTTCAAAACGATTTAGTAGATGTAATCAAGGAAGTTAAAGTTTCACTGGGGGCAGTGAATAAAACTTTAACAGATCAACAGTTTAATAATGATTTGAAATCAAGTGTAAGCAATTTGGTTGAGTTAACTGATAACTTGAACGCTTTAATAAAAGCTAATAGCGGAGAGATAAACAAACTACTTATTTCCGGTAATGAATTGGC
>JBHEKZ010000008.1:0-4360 GCA_041859025.1 Melioribacteraceae bacterium
AACAACACAAGTCTTCTCTTGAATTAATCGTGATTCTTTCTTTTTATCAACAGTAGTAACAGCTTCAATTCCATGTTCATTATGGCAATCGTTGCAGACGGGAGATTCGCGTACTCCTTTTTTAGCTCTTATCCAGTGAATGGAAGTTTCAAATTCCTCGGCAATTTTTTGATGGCATTTGCCACATGTTTGCGGAACATTGAAAGAAGAAATTTTACTTCCCTGCTGAACACGATTTTTAATATCGTGTACTCCATGACAAAGACTGCAGTTTGCAGCATCAAGTTTGCCTTCTTTGACCAACTTGCCATGAACAGAGTTGGAGTACATGAAGCCCGGATTCTTTACGCCAAAGCCAAACTTTTCAACTAATTTTGGATCGTCATGGCATTTTCCGCAAGTTGCGGCTAAGTTTTTAGGGAAGACTAAGCTGGTAGGATTTTTGACATGCTGAATGTTGTGAGAACCGTGGCAGTCCCAACATTTAGCTGCCTCATCTATACCTTCGTCCAGCGATATTCCATGTATACTTTCTCTGTGTTCTTTAGCAATTTCAGAATGACAAATGTAGCAATCTGCTTTTTGTGTAGCTTTAACATTTTGAGGGTGGTTCGCTAAATTATTGGAAATATAATTATGGCAATCAGCGCACTGTAAATTTTTATGAACAGAGGAAGGGAGCGTCAGTTTTGTATCAACATTTTTATGACAGCTTAAGCATTTGTTTTTAGGAACAATAACAGAATGATAATTATTTGCAACCACCATGCTTGTGTGGCATTTTTGGCAGTATGTTTTAGCCTTTGCTGCATTTAGAACCGGCGGTTTCTGAACTTCGTGTGTACCATGACATTTTTTACAATCCGGCGGGTTTTTTACTTTACCCTTTAAGCGGCGATGTATATCATTCTTTACAGATTCTGCTTTATCATCATGGCAAGATTCGCATTGTACTTTTTTAATCTTGTCTTTATTCTCAGCATGGCTCTCATCAACTATATCTTGATGACAGCTTTGGCAATCAATGGCTTCATTGTGTACAGATTTTTGAATTACATTTTCGTGGCAATCTAGACAATTAAACTGCTGGGCCGATAAACCACTTACAAACAGAAGAAGGATGATTCCTGAGAACCAAAATTTCTTTAAGAACATTTATTTCTCCATAAGGAAAATTATTGATACAAGAAAATCATTGAATAAATGATCAGTATAACTAAACTAATTCCAATAGCTAATGCTGTAAAGCCGAAAATCTTTGCAACTTTTACAAGCAATGGTGAAGGCGCATCGCCAAACTTTTTAAGTAGTTCCTCGTTTTGCATTATCTGTTCATATTCACGCGGTCTATCTTCTTTCAACTCATCAATATGAACTTTACCTGTAAAAATAACTGTATCAATCGGAAATTTATCGGGACGAAAGTGAGTATTAAAGAAGTGATATGTAAAAATGAAACCAACAGCAAGCAGAGCTTCATCACTATGAATAATTGTAGCAACATTTATTAACCATCCCGGTAAACCTATGCTGGTAAAAAATTCCGGGAACCATAACAGCAAGCCGCTAAATCCAATTACGGCAACACCCCAGAATACAGCCCAATAATCGAATTTTTCCCAGTAAGTCCAACGTCCATATTGTGGTCTTGGAGCTTTACCAACAAACCATTTGGTTGTTTGCCAAAGTTCTTCTAAATCTTTTTTATTCGGAACAAGAGAATTTTCGCCTTTAAAAAAGTAAGTGAACGAAATCTTTTTTTGTTTTTTCTTTCTGATCAAATAAAAAATATGCAGTGCAAAATATATAAATGTAATTACAGCGGCGAAACGATGAATAAAACCAGTAACAGCATAACCGCCAAGCATATCCGAAAGGAATTGAAAAATTCCTACTCCGGAAAACTTAATTATCATTCCTGTTATTGCCAGTGAAATAAAACTTGTTATAATCAGCAAATGCAAAAAGCGGGAATAAGCGTCGAACCGCTCGTAATATTTTCCTTTAGGTAAATTTTCACTCATGAGATTCTTCACTTTCCTTTATTTTTTCTCTTAATCGCTTTCTCTCTTTCACTGCTCTTGGGAACCACAAAATTGTATGAACACCGAAGAATAAAAATGTTCCGGTTAAGAGTGATACCATTGCCCAGAACGTATAAAACAAAATCGGGTATCGTTCTTTATCGTGATGAGTAGCGTGTGTCAAATATCCAACAAATTTTCTGTTGGAATTAGGATGGCATGATTTACAAGTCTCAATAATATTTGTTCTGCTGAGAGTAGACTTTGGATTACCGGCTGGCAGAATTTCATGAGAGCCATGACAATCATAGCATTTGGCGGCTCCGGCAGACCCAAGTTTTGTTACTTTACCATGGAAGGTATCAAAGTATGTTTCTGTAACATCTTCGTGACATTTTCCGCACTTCTGAATTATATCCTGGCGGAAATCTTTCTGATCAACCCGATTAATTTCGTGGGAGAAATGGCAGTCATTACAAACCGGAAGTTTCTTATCGGTTTTGTTTACTGTTGTGCTGTGAATACTGTTCTTAAATTTTTCGTATATACCCAAGTGACATTGTGCGCAAGTTGCAGAGACATTGTTCTGTTTACAGTCGAACGCGGATCTTTAAACGGTAATTCTTTATGACTTGAATGACAATCAACACAAGTAGCTGTTACCATTAAGCCGCTCTGCAACAATCCTTTTCCGTGAATACTTTCTTTATAACTCGCAACAATACCCTTATCGTGTTCATCTATTGCCATTCCAATATTCTTACCCTCACGATGACAATTACCGCACAATTCCGGAACATTCCTTGCAAAAGTTGGCGAGGTTAGGGCCTTCTTCGATTGGACATTGTGAGACGAATGGCAATCAACACAATATGGTGCGCTTTTATCTCCGCCATAATGTTTCTGTCCGTGAATGCTGATGTTATAATCTTCAACTTGAGACTGATGGCAGATTGAGCAATCAACTTTACCACTGGTTTTGCAAACCGGGTTTTTTGCTTGATTAACATTAGTATGGCACTTTACACAAGAATTAACAGTATGAACTGAACCTTTGAATTCTGTTAGATTAACATAAAGTGATACTTTTTTTCCATCGACTACTTTGTATAAATCTTTATTGGAATGACATTTCATACACATGTCATCCGGGTAACTATCGGTATAAAAAACTCTTCTCACTTTATGCGGCGCATGGCATTCAATACAAACCGGAATTTTGTGCGGCTGTGATTCCCATAGTTTTCCATTAATTACTTTTTGGTGTACAGTTTCAATTTGTGTATGACACTGGAGGCAAGTTTTTACTATGTTATTTCTATTAATTGTTGAGAATTTATTCTCATGAGGCAAAATATCGTGTGAAGTGTGGCAGCTGGTGCATACAGCAGTTACAATTAAACCTCGTTTAAATAAACCTTCGCCGTGTATTGATTCCGAATACTCATTTAAAACTTTTCTTTCTGAAACAGTTGATAAGCCGGAAACCGGAGTTCCGTCTTTGTGGCACTGGCCGCAAAGGGCGGGGATATTCATAACATATGTTCTAGACTTTGTGTTTTTAGAATTCAGTATATCGTGTTTACCATGACATGTTGCGCAAGTAGGAGCTAAAGATTTTCCTCTCTTATAGGCTTGTCCATGAAGGCTTCTTTCATAATGCTGAACAGGCTGTTCGTGACAAGTGGCGCAGTTCACTTTCTCTAATTTTTCGTTATGAGGTAGATTTGAAGGGTCTACATCGGAATGGCACCCAGTGCAGCTAACTTCTTCATGTACAGAAGATGCGAAACTTTTCCCATTAACAAACAAAGAAAATTCTTTACCGTTTCTGTTTGTGGTTAAAGTTTTATCTCCATGACAATCAAGACAAATTTGATCATCTTTACTTTGAGCAAGAACAGCAACGCTCAAAAGTAGAAACAATAAAAACCTCTTCATTCTACTCCTCTGGTTGAACTTCTAAATTAAGTACAAACTAAAGACTTATTATTATCGATAGAAAATGGCACTATTTTATTAAATAACGAAGGGATTTATTTCAATCCCTTCAGTAGACTTTTCATAAAAATTACACTATTTATATCTAAAACCAGATAAAAGACTTAGTTATCCTTTCACAAAATATTCAGTTCAGGATTTAGATGCAAACATACTTTAGGAATCAAATTCCGATCCTGCACTATTTCTTAAAAAATTCACCAGTTACGTAATACCAATCTTTTTCTTCCAATTTTTCAATCTGTCCCCAGTACATTTCATCGTCAATCTTCTCTTCTTTAACTAATTCCTTCATTTGTTTGATAAAGCGGTCAATTTCCTCTTGATAATACGAA
>JBHEKZ010000022.1:0-3034 GCA_041859025.1 Melioribacteraceae bacterium
TATCTCTGAACCATTTCTCTCAAATTTGTCTTTTCTTCTTCATACGGTTTCTGGAATGACTCGCCGGTAAGCTTAATTATATGGTAGCCAAATTGAGTTTTCACAATCTTTGAAATTTCGCCAACTTTTAGATTGAAAGCTGCTTCATCAAATTCTTGAACCATTCTTCCGCGATCAAAAAATCCTACATCGCCTTTGCTGGTCTTGCTGTTTGGTTCTTCAGAATACTTAAATGCGAGTTCGTTGAAATCTTCTCCATTCTTAATCCTTTGCTCAACATCTTGAATCTTCTTTAGTGCATTTACTGTGTCTTTTACACCGGTTGAATCCTCAGTGCGAATCAAAATATGATCTGCGCGAACAGTTACTCTACGCGGACGTTTTTCTGTTGCTTTCAAAATATGGAAGCCATATCCGGAAAAAATCGGTTTCTGGTAAACTTGACCAACTTCCAAACTATAAATCGCATCTTCAATTGTTGGGAGATTTATCATTCCGGCAGAAAAATAATAAACATCGCCGCCGCGCTTAGCAGTATTTTGATCCTTGGAATACTCGGCAGCTAATTTCGAAAAATCTTCTCCTTTGTTTAATCTTGCAATTAATTCATTTGCAAATGTTTCTGCCTGTTCTTTAGTTCTAGTTGAATCTACCGAAATAAAAATGTGGCTAGCACGGTATTCTGTATTTCTTCTTTCGTAAAGTTTCTTCATGTTTGGTTCATAAATCTCTTTTTCAAGCATCAGGGTTGTTCCGATGTTAGCCTTATAATCATCATATTCTCTTTTCATGTCGGGATCTAAACCAAAACCACGAACTTCAGCATCGCGCAATTTCATTCTATAGTTTGTATACAAATCTAAAAACTTGTTCAAAGCGGCGATTGAGTCAGTTTTGGCTTTTTCAATTCCGCCCGAGTTTTTAAGGTATGCCTTTTCAAATTCGTCCAGATAAATCTGCTGTTTGCCATATTCGGCAACCACTATTCTTCCGTTCTGTGCGGAACATGAGATAAAAACAACTATTGAAGCGAGAACTAGTAAGAGCTTAACAAAACGCATCAAATTCCTCCAAAATGGTATTTTTTAAGTGTGCTATTTTATCCAAAGGGGCTCTGAAAATCAAGGATAGGAGTTTGCCCTAGGCTTGCTTTAACTACATTAATCTAAAGATTGTTTCAAAGGAAATGGTCTGGTATTTCGCTCCCAGAACGTTTCAAAATCATATCCTTGAATTGACTTGTTTGCATCAGCTAACTGAAGTCTTTTTTCGGTTAGACAAGCATATGTTTTATCTATTTCAACACCCAAATATTTTCTGCCCAGCTTTTTAGCTACTACAGATGAAGTACCGCTTCCTAAAAAGGGATCGAAGATTAAATCCCCCTTTTTGCTGCTTGCCAGTATCAATTTAGCAATCAGCTTTTCCGGCTTTTGAGTTGGATGATCAGTGTTTTCCGGCATAGACCAGAAAGGAACCGAAATATCAGTCCAAATATTGGAAGGAAAAGTCAACCGATATCCATTTTCGCCAATCGCTTTCCAGTCTTTGGGATCGCCGTTTTCCTCTCGATAAGGGGCCAAAACCTTGCGAAGCAGCTTTACCTTTTCTGTGTTGAATGTGAATTTATTGGACATTGTACAAAACCAGATATCTTCCGAGCTGTTTTTCCAATTTGCCTTGGATCCTCTGCCCTTTTCTCTTTCCCATGTTATCCGGTTACGGATTATAAAATGCTTTTCAAGTACCAGCGGAATTGAAAGGGAAGAGTGCCAGTCGCCGCAAACGTAAATTGATGCATCCGGTTTGAGGAGCGGTTTCAGTTTTATTATAAACTCTTCAAGATAACTAGTATAATCATTTATTGATTTTTTTTGAAACGCAATGGAGTTGAACTGTTTGTTCATATTATAGGGCGGATCAATAATCATCAAGTCAACAAACTGTTCCGGCAAAAACTGAAGTGCTTCGAACAAATCTTGATGAATAGTTTTATTCACAAGTTTCTTCGCACTAGCATCCGCATTTAAAGTGATAAGCCTTGATGAAAACTGGCTTACTTCAGCTCGGTTTAATTTTATAGTTTTATTAAGGGGCGATTTTGGCATTCAAAAGATAAGTCCCGCAAATAGCGGGACAATTAAATTATTTTGCTGTCTTACCAAGTTCGATTGCGTCATCAATCTTGATGAGTTTAACTTTTCCTTCTTCGGCAGTATCTAATGCAAGAACCATTCCTTGCGATTCGACTCCGAATAACTTAGCCGGCTTTAAATTGGCTACCATCAATATTTTTTTGCCTATCAGTTCTTCCGGAGAATAGCTTTTAGCAATTCCGGCAACCAGCTGACGTTTTTCACTTCCTAGGTCGATTTGCAGTTTCAGCAATTTATCACTCTTCTTTACATTTTCAGCGGCAACAATTTTACCGACTTTCAATTTCACGCGTTTGAATTCATCTATTGTGATTTCTTCAACTATTTCTTTTGGAGCCTCTTCAACAACCTGAGGAAGTTTATTCACTTGTTCTTCAATCACTTTGTCTTCCAATTTTGTGAATAGAATTTGAGGTTCGTTTAGTAATTGTCCTTCCGCCAAATTTGTATTGCCCGATTCCAGCCAATTAGTTGGTTTGGCATTCAGCATTTCAAAAATCTTTTCGCTGGCAAATGGTATTACCGGACTAAAAATTTCTGCCAGTGTATAAATAATGTTTAAGCAGATATTTATTGTTGTTCCGCATTGCTCTTTGTTAGCTTTAGAACTCTTCCACGGTTCAGAGTCATTAAAATATTTATTTCCGGCACGGGCTAGATTCATCATTTCAAAGATTGCGTCTTTTACCTTGTAGCGTTCAAGCAGATCAGCAACTTTCACCGGAGAGTTTTTCAGAAGCTCGAGCATTTCTGCATCTATCGCTGCAAGCGTTCCTCTAGCCGGGACTTTTCCTTCAAAATGCTTATGAGCAAAGGTGAAAGTCCGGTTAACGAAATTGCCTAAGATATCAGCAAGTTCTCCGTTTGTGCGGGACTGA
>JBHEKZ010000229.1:0-3862 GCA_041859025.1 Melioribacteraceae bacterium
GCAATGTCTGCATATTCAATTTTTTCCTCTCGAGTCAAACTTTTTCGCTTTTCAAAATATTCATCATATTTAGCCAAGGCTTCAACACACTTGCCTTCCATAGAAAGTTTGCCAGGTTCACCTCTTATTTCGAATAGTTTAGCCTCATCATTTGCTTGCAGCCTAAGCTGAAAAACACTTTCCATGTTAGCAATTTCAGAATTTCCCGGATAATATGATTTTGCTTCATCCAGATACTTTCGTCCGGAATCAAAATCCTTCTTCCAAGTAAAAAGATTCACTAAAGAAAGAATCGCATCCAAGTTTTTTGGATTTTGTGAGTGAACTTCATTTAGGTATTGTTCACCAAGTTCTAAATCATTTAGAGTCCAAACTGCAATTTGTCCGCGAAGCAATTTGTAGTCTGTATTGTTCGGATCTTGCTTTAGCAGCTTTTCCAATTGTGCTATTGATTTTTCCCATTCATAATTCCATGCAGTGTATTTAGCATACTTAAATCTTACATCTAAATCTTGTTCATCCGGAAGGTCTTGCAAGTATTCGTTTAAGACTTCAATTGCACTATCATAATAAAACAGATTTGCGTAAGCATCTGCCAATTTAATAACAGCTTCTTTATCGGTTGGATTTACTTTCAGTATTACTGTGTAATGGTTAACATCTTTGTTAAATGTACTATCACGGAAATCACTTACAGTCTTAAAAACGGATTTAAATTTTTCTCCTTCCGCATGTTTCGGCTGCAAATATTGCAACTGTTGAAACGCTTCTTCATATCTGTTATTATTGATTAATTCAGTTAACAGCTCAAATCGCATTTCATCATTATCCGGATTTTTCTCAAGTAAACGATAAAATCTGTCTATCGGATACTCACCTTCACCTCTTTTGTCTCTATCTCTTCCAACATCAACATTTAGATAACCTTGGCGTTTTGCTAAATCTAAACCATCCTCGGCTTCTTCAAAAAAGGGTTTATAGCTAAGCGATTTATTGAACGCATCTTCAGCTACTTTATTTTTACCAAGCCACAAAGTAAAATATCCGTAACGGCTCCATAACCGCCAATCATCAGGATACCTTGCAACAAATTTCTTTAATACCCGTTCCCCTTTTACAATTGAACCGGTCTTAGCCAGAATGACTGAATATCGAATGATTTCGTCCGGAGAAGCATTATCATCTCTCTTCAGATACTCATCATACCATTTTTCGGCATTACTCCACTCTTCAAGCCATCGGTATGATTTGCCAATCTCTAAATAGGTATAAGCTATGCTTGGATCTACAGCTAAGTCTCTTTTATGACCATCAATTTTTTGGTAAAGTTGACGATGCCAAACAGCCATTATGCGATCTAGATCGGAACGAATTTTTGAATCATTTGGTGATAAACGGAGAGCTCTTCTTAAATCAAAAACTGCATCCCAATATTGCAGTCTTTGTTCAAAACACAAACCTCTAATATGGTAACCATCGGGAGAGCGCGGGTTTGACGCAATATATTTGTTAAACTGATCGATAGCCTCGCCATATCTGCCTTCGGCCATCAATAACTGTCCTTGACGCTTCAAAGCATCGTTACGCGATTGGGCGTAATTAAACGCCACCGCTAAAACAGTAATAAAGAAAATTATTTTATAGGAGACCCTCATTAACCAATATATTTATTCAAAGGTTGATAGCTATTTGAAGTGGATTCTGCTGTTAAGACTAAATCCATCAAGTTTTCTGCACTATCAAACCTTTCGTCTACTTCCTGGTTAAAAATTGATATGAATTCTAATACTGCATTTATATAATTAAGATCTTTATTCGGCAAATTGTTTTGTACGTTAGTCATAAGATCAACAACACTTTTCATGTTTCCTCTTACAAGCAATACTACAATTTTATTTTCAACTACACAAATTTTGTCTTTTTTAGAGGTAGATAATCTAATAGCACTCTGAAGCTGTGATAAATTCAACAGTCCTCTCATCTGAGCAGTTGAATCCAGCTTAAATGAAATTAAATTGAATGATTGCCCGGTACTTTTGTAAAGTGCAATTTGATTATTCAGAATCAGCAAGAAATCGTTATAGTTATATATGTTCGAAAATGCATAAGGTTCGGATGGCGGTTCAATTTTTGTCTGAGCATTAAAATTACGGCTTTTAATAATACGCGGAACTTCATCAATAGTTTGAGTACGAGTTCTATCTAGTGAGAATTCTGTTGTAACACCTTTGTTTGGTTCAATTCGATATTCGCTGGTAAACTCGCCTTCGGTATGTCCAACATTAGGTGAAATCGTAACCATTCCACTTTGAAATCGCTCTGCTCTGCTGTTTGCTTCTTTTTTAAGAATAATTGTTCCTGTAACAAATTGGGCTAAGCCTTCAACAATATTTTGCGCCTTCTGTGTTGCCGGTTCACTTATAATAAACATGCTGGTAATATCTCTTTCTTCTATACTCTCCAATGTTCTTAAAAAAGTATCCCTCAAATAATCAAGATTTTTAAATCCAACAAATGGAGTTAGTTCATCAAAGATTATTCTTGTAGGTCTATACTGGTCTACAACAGTAATTATATCATGAAAATATTCAACAAGATAGTCATCCGGATTATACATATCATAAATTTCGTTTGGGGGCGCAACTCTAACTACAATAATCAAATTTTGATTCATGTATGATTGAATATCAAAATTAAGAGCTGCTGCTTGAATCATTAAATCTTTAGGACGCATCAAAGTAAAATAGAGGCAAACTTCAGAAGCTTTTGCTGCTTCGAGAGCACATTGCAAACCAAGTAAGGTTCTACCAGACTTTCTTGGACCAACAGCAATGTAGCTACCACCTCTATATATTCCTCCCCAGTTTTTATCTATAAGCGAGAAGCCGGACGGAATTCTTTTTATTGTACTGCTCATATTAGCGCCTTTTGGATTTTAACTACACTAAATTTTCAATAATGGTGCCATCAAATATCCTTAAATTTTGCAAATAATGCAGAAATTAAACCGATTAGATATCTAAAAGTGAGAAATATTTGCTGGTTGCATCAAAATAGGACAGTCCTTTATTACTTAGAAAGCACTCCAAAAACAAATATTGCCGTAGCATTGCCGGTTATAGTCGGTTCATTCGTAATGTAATCATTTCTATCATCACGGTAGTAAGAATCATTTGTCTGAAAACGTGCATACTTATCTGGCTTTTCGAAAGGTATTTTCGATTTCTCAACAAACTCTTTTGTAGCAGGTCCGGCAGCAAATCCACCTGGTAAACGACCTCTAAAATATCCTACCTGGTGATGTAAACTTTTGGACGTGTTTTTACCTGCAGAACTAACGAAACTAATACCCCACTGGTTTCTTCCCAAAATGTAATCTCGCGCATAAACAGAAACAGAATCAAATTGAGAATCCTTAATTAAGTCTTTGTAGAGGATATTCTGAAGTGAAATTCCGAGTAATGTTACATTAGTTCCCCAACTAAGCGATGCACCTTTTCCAAAAAGATTATCATTTTTCTTTCGATTAAATTCTTCAAGGTTCTTTTTGATATATATCGAATACTTAGAGAATATTTTTGCAAGACGATAATGAGCCAAAGAATTTATATTTCCCCAACTCCACCAGAAATCTGATTTAGCAGAATCGGCAAAAATTGTTGCATCGCTTAGATAGTTAGTTTTATTTGTAGAGAGGTATAATTCAATAGCACCTAAAGCCATCTTGCCTTCAAACGCGTTATCAATATAGACACCTGTACCGCTGCTATCAATATCCGGCACTTTTTTATAATTAGAATATAAATTTTGTGCGGCAGTTAAGCATTGGTTTGCAAATTCAGGATAGTTCAACTTGTTATTC
>JBHEKZ010000246.1:0-3373 GCA_041859025.1 Melioribacteraceae bacterium
ATTCAAAAAGTTTTTTAAGTAAGAATTTTGTTGCGAAGAATGAGGATCATCTAATTGTACTAGTAAAGGAAAGCAAGTACAAAATTTACAAAGCTCCTCTTCTTGGAGATCATCAACTAGCAAATGCAGCATTGGCTGTAAAAGCTGCCTATGAAACTATTGAGAACATTAAGCCATTAGCGGTTAGTCGTGGTATTCAGAATGTTCTTCAGAACTCCAAAATTGAAGGTCGATATGAAGTTTTTAATGATAGCCCAAGGATAATATTCGATTCGGCCCATAATCCGGAAGGGGCTGGAGTTTTTATTGAGCAGTTCAGCAAAGAGTACCGAAATTTCGAAGAGAAAATCTTAATCTTTGGTGCAATGAAAGATAAAAGAATTAGCTCTATGCTAAGTTGCCTAGTTCCATTTTTTGATCAAATAATGGTTACTTCTATTAAGGATGAGAGAGCTGCAAATCCGGAAGAAATAAAAGTGTTAGTAAATGACCCAAAGATTAAAGCAGTAGATTTAGATTCGGCATTCGAATATTTAGCTGATTTTCTCAAAACTCCCAAGAATGCTTGCTTAGTCATTTTAGGCAGTATGTACCTGTTAGGAGAAATAAAATCCAAAATAATTGAAAAAAGACTTGACATTGAGAGCGGCGGAGTATAATTTTTCGTCGTGCCTCAGTAGTATTCTGCAAAACAATAAATCAATGAACAATTAAATTAACCCAAAAAAATCATTTTAAGTCAAATCAAGCTTTTCACAAATCTATAGGAACAACCCCATGCCAATGGATATTTCAGAACTGCAATCGAAAAAAATTGTTGACCTCTACAAGATTGCAAAGGACTTCGGTCTAATCGGTTACAGCGACCTTCGCAAACAAGAACTTATTTTCAAAATATTAGAAGCACAATCTCAGAAGGATGGCTTAACATTCTCCAAAGGTGTGTTGGAAGTTCTTACCGATGGTTACGGATTTCTCCGTTCAGCCGATTATAATTATCTCCCATCACCCGATGATATTTATGTTTCACCTTCTCAAATCAAACGATTCAGTCTTCGTACCGGAGATTATGTTAGCGGTCAGGTAAGACCTCCAAAAGAAGGCGAAAGATTTTTTGCTTTGCTTAGAGTTGAAGCGGTGAATGGTAAAGATCCGGAAGCCATTCGTGAAAGGACGTTGTTTGATAACTTGACTCCATTGTATCCGACAAAGAGATTGAAGCTTGAGTCGGCACCGGGTGAACATTCAATGAGAGTTATGGATTTGTTAGTTCCAATTGGCAAGGGACAAAGAGCTTTAATCGTTTCTCCACCAAAAGCTGGTAAAACAATTTTGATGCAAAAGATTGCAAACTCACTTACCAGAAATCATCCAGAAGTAAAAATCATTATGCTATTAATTGATGAACGTCCGGAAGAAGTAACAGACATGCAGCGTTCAGTTCAAGCAGAAGTTATTAGTTCTACTTTTGATGAACCGGCTGAACGTCACGTTCAAGTTGCGAATATGGTTATCGAAAAAGCTAAAAGAATGGTTGAAGCCGGTGATGATGTTGTAATTCTACTCGATTCTATTACTCGTCTTGCCCGTGCACATAATACTGTTATACCTCATAGCGGTAGAATTCTTTCTGGCGGTGTTGATGCAAACGCATTACACAGACCAAAGAGATTTTTCGGATCAGCACGTAATACTGAAGAAGCTGGCAGCTTAACCATCATTGCTACAGCACTTGTAGATACTGGAAGCAGAATGGATGAAGTTATCTTCGAAGAGTTCAAGGGAACTGGTAACAGTGAATTGTTGCTTGATAGAAGCTTATCCGATAGAAGAATCTTCCCGGCAATTGATGTATTAAAATCAAGTACAAGAAAAGAAGAATTGTTATTGCGCGATGATGAATTGAATAAGATTTGGATCCTTAGAAAAATATTGGCTGATTTCGATTCTCAAGAAGCTATGGAATTTATACTTGAAAAAATGAAGGGAACGAAAAACAATAAAGAATTTATGTTAAGCATGAACAGCTAATCGGCTGTCCGATGAAAACACTTATATTCACTTGCGGTGATATTAACGGAATTGGTCCGGAAATATCAATCAAAGCGATAAATAAACTTTTCAATCCGGCTAAACGAAAAATTATTTTCATTTGTCCGGCATCAGTCTTCGAAAAAAACATTTCACTTATAAAACCTACGTTTCCGTTTGAAATTATTAGCAGAGAGAAAATAGATTCTCTCTCTGCTAATACTGTTTCAATTTTTGATATCGGAAAATCCAAACTTGATTTTGGAAAACCCACAAAGTATTCCGGTATGACGGCTTCCGATGCTATTGTTTTGTCTCATAAGTTGGTTACAAAAATTAGCAGTTCTGCCGTTGTAACTGCCCCAACATCGAAAAGAGCATTCGAAATGGCGGGAGTAAAATATCCGGGACAGACAGAATACTTTGCTTCACTTGCAAAGCAAGAAAAATTTATGATGCTCTTTTTATCTCGAAAAATGATTTGCGGGCTAGCCACAATTCATATTCCTCTGAAAGAAGTTTCAGCAACTCTTTCAATTGATTTACTCCAAGAAAAGATTGAAATATTTAGTCAATCCTTACAAAATGATCTCGGAAAAAATAATCCTAGTATTGCTGTATTAGGTTTGAACCCTCACAGTGGTGAAGAGGGCAGAATTGGAAAAGAAGAAATTGACGTTATCAAACCGGCAATAAATAAAGCAAGAAAGTTGAATGCTGTTGGTCCATTTGTACCAGATGCATTTTTTGGTACCAAACAGTTTAGAGAGTTTGACGGAATCATTGGAATGTATCATGATCAAGTTTTGATTCCATTTAAGATGTTAAACTTTGAGCGAGGTGTTAACTTTACTGCCGGCTTAGATATTATCAGAACTTCGCCGGATCATGGAACAGCATACGATATTGCCGGATTAGGAATTGCAAATCCTTCCAGTATGATAGAAGCGGCAATCTGGGCTGAAAAAATAATTGGCAACCGTATAAAAGCTAATGCACTCTAAGAATTATTCCGCTGTCTCGTTAATATATTCGCACCTAATGCGGTCTATCAATTATAAAATGTGGGCAAAATATATCTATGAGATCAGCCGAATCAGCAACAAGAAGAACAAAACTGTACTGGAGTTGGCTAGTGGTTCCGGAAAAATTGCTGAACTATTAAACAAGAAGTTTGCAAAATATTATTCTAGTGATTTATCGCTTCAAATGCTTTTGTCAGTAAACCAATCCAAAGGGGATAAGATAAATTGCGACATGACCAAACTTCCGTTCAAGGGAAAATTTGATTTTATATTTTCAACTTTCGACAGCGTAAATTATTTATTGACAAAAAAATCAT
>JBHEKZ010000354.1:0-2805 GCA_041859025.1 Melioribacteraceae bacterium
TCTTACAATCATTTAACTAGAGAAGATTTGTATTCTCTGGTAGCGTATGTTCGTTCACTTCCTTCAATTAAACACGAAGTGCCGGAAGGCTCGCTTAATTTTCCTCTTAACTTAATTGTAAAAACGATGCCGCCTAAATCATATAATCCATCTCCGGAACCGGACAAGAATAATCCAGCCAAGTATGGAGAATATCTTGTAAAAATTTCCGGATGCTTCGACTGCCACACCGAATCGGTTAAGGGAGAATACAAAATGGAAAAAGCGTTCGGAGGCGGTGCTGAATTTAATTTGCCGGCCGGAGTTGTTCGTTCCGCAAACATTACACCGGAAGAAGTAAGCGGGATTGGCAAGTGGAGTAAAGAACAATTCATCTCACGTTTCAAATCTATGGATCCGGACAGCGTACAAATACCATCGCTTGATATTCAGAAGGAATTCAACACGCCTATGCCCTGGACAATGTACGCCGGAATGACTCGCGAAGATCTTGGCGCAGTGTATGATTATTTGCGAACACTCAAACCGATTAAAAATGTTGTTGCTAAGTTCACACCTAAACTGTGACTATAAAAAAACCCCGGTGCTTATCCGGGGTTTTTTATACCAGACTAATCTCAATACTATTTAGCTATTTCAAGAATCCAATCCTTCATAATCTTCAACGCATCTTCGCTAAATGTTGTTTCAATAGTTGAGTATTCGTTTGGAGAACCGGTTGTTGCCGGTTGGAACAAATGATTAAGTCCCGGCAATTCAATTGTCTTGTAATTTTTGTTGCCGCCGGCTTTTAATGCCTTTTCAATTTCAGTCAAGTTTTGTTTTGGATCAACCTGTAAATCTTTCCCTCCATTTAATGCAAGAACCGGAACGGTTACTTGTTCAAGCATTGGTCTTGGATCATACTTAATAAAGAATCTGAACCATGGGCTAAGTATTTGTTTTACATTCCTATCAAAAGCCTCTTTTGAATTTTCAGGTTTCTTTTTCTCTCCGTCGCTCATCTTGCTAATATCATCATTATACATAGCAAGAAGCTTATTAAACATCTTCAAACTGTCCGACTCTTCAGCAACAATATTAAAGATTCGGCTGTTTTCATTTTTTGCCTTTTGAACATCTTCTTCTTTAGCTCCGTTAGCGCCGGTAATTAATTCCGTTTGAAGAACTATAACATCCTTTCCGGAAACACCGGGCCCGGCAAGTAGAACAATAAACGAAACATCATTCGAATTAACCGCGCACATCGGCGCAATTAATCCGCCTTCGCTGTGTCCGGAAACTCCAATTTTTTTTGAATTAACTTCTTTGCGAGTCTTCAAATATTCTACTGCCGCCAAAGCATCTGTTGCAAAATCGGCGCTTGTTGCTGTTGCAAAATTTCCTTTTGATTTTGCAATTCCTCTATCATCAAAACGAAGAACCGCAATTCCGTTCCGGGTTAGATAATCAGCAATGACAAGAAACGGTTTGTGGTTCATAAGAGCTTCGTCTCTGTCTTGCGGACCAGAACCGGTAACCATAACAACCGCCGGATATTTTCCATCTCCTTTAGGAAAAGTAAATGTTCCGGCAAGAGTAATGTTTGCTTCTTTATTCTCGAAAATGATTTCTTCTTCGTTGTACGGATACGGCTTCTGAGGCGTTTGCGGACGCTTAACTTGAGAAATTTTATCAACCTTCATAAGTTCAAGCGGAAGCGACATACCACGCTGAACAAATGTTCCTTTTATTTTCAAACTATCTTTTATGAAGCAGCCTTTAAAAGAAGCATCAATGCTTTTCACTTCGAATTTCACAGAGTCGTCTGAAACAAAAGAATATGTCGCGGGTATATTCGTTGCTCCTTGGTCTGGGCTTTCTAAATCTATGTGGTAAGATTTGTCAGGTTTTTGATGAATCTTTAAAACTAAACGTAGCTGTACTGCTCCAAAATTAAGTTTTCCTTCCCACATGCTTAATGCTATTTTTTCATCGTTCTGTGCAAAAACAGTTAGATCAGCCAATAAAAAAAATAGAAACACATAAATCAACTTCTTCATCATTATCCTCTTATAAAAAGAAAACCCCGGCGATCTGTCTCCGGGGTTTAATTAGTAAATATTTATTAGTTCATTTTAGGTACGGCACCAAGAACATCTTCAATCGAAAGATTTTTAATTTCGCCAAGGTTCAAAGCCCTTATTCCTTCTTCTATCTTAGCTTTATCGCCAACAACAATAACAACCATCTGACTTGGAACAATGTATTTTTTAGCGGCGGTTGTTACTTCATCGCTTGTAACTTTTAATACGTTAGAAACGTAATTATCAAAATAATTCTCCGGTAAATTGTATTGAACAAGTTCATCCAACTGTCCGGCAACTTCTGCAACTGATTGAAAATTGCCCGGATAACTTAACGCAACCAGGTTTTTACCTCTGTTAAGTTCATCAGCAGGAATTGGTTCTCTAATTCCATTTAGTTCCTTAAAAAATTCTGATAATGCTTTATCAGTAACTTCTGTTTGGACAGAAGAGCTGGCGCTAAAACTTCCGGGAATTGGTCTAAACGCAAAACGTGATGAAGCTCCATAAGTATAACCGTGCAGTTCTCTCAAATTATTGTTTAACCGTGATGTGAATGAACCGCCAAGAATTGTGTTCATCACTACAAGCGCATTGTATTCCGGTGTTAAGCGCTGTGCGCCAATTCTGCCAATAGTAATTACAGATTGTGCCGCGCCCGGTTTATCTATTAAATAAACCATTGTGTTTGCTACTTGAGCCGCCTCTTTAACTTTTTCCTCTTTAACATCTCCTTTTG
>JBHEKZ010000381.1:0-6507 GCA_041859025.1 Melioribacteraceae bacterium
GGAGCGCTTCAGAATATGAGGCGCTCCATTGATTATCATTCAAAATAATATTCAAGGAACTGATTATGTGGAGAACAATCACAAAGGAGAAAAAAATAGTTTCCCTTGGTGTATATCTTACTTTGTTCTTTGTGTTAGTTGCTAATTCTTTACTGCTTGCCGGTACAACCGGTAAAATTGCCGGTAGAATTAGAGACGCAGAGACGAAGGAAGGTGTTATTGGCGCAAGCGTTGTAGTCAAGGGAACGAACATGGGCTCGGCTACCGATATTGATGGTGACTATAATATTAATAATCTTCCTCCCGGAAGATATACGCTTGTTATTAGTTCGGTTGGCTACAATAAGGTTACAATCGAAAACATTAATGTTCGTATTGACCTTACAACAAGAGCCGATGCTGAATTGACTTCAACAGCAGTGAGTGTTGGCGAAGTTGTTATTCAAGCTAAACAGCCGCTAATTACAAAAGATTTAACTGCTTCTTCTGCGATTGTTTCTTCGGAAGAAATTAAGCTGATGCCGGTTGAAAACTTACATCAAGTTATCAATCTGCAAGCCGGTGTTGTTAATGGTCACTTTCGCGGTGGTCGTTCCGGCGAAGTTGCTTACTTAGTTGATGGTGTTACTGTTACCGACGTTTTCAGCGGCGGTATGTCTGTAGAAGTTGAAAATAGTTCTATTAGACAAATGGAAATTATCAGCGGTACATTTAACGCAGAATACGGACAGGCAATGTCCGGTATCGTTAATATTGTTACAAAAGATGGTGGATCAAAATATGAAGGACCGGTTACCGGCTATTTGGGAAGTTATCTTTCGAACCACTCCGATATCTTTCAAAATATTAACAAAGTAAATCTCAGTGGTCCAAAAGATATTCAGCTTACTTTAAGCGGGCCAACTCAATTATTAGATAATCTGAATTTCTTTGTTACCGGCCGTTATACAAAAGATGACGGATATTTATTTGGTAAAAGAATTTATAATAATTCGGATAAGAAAGCTTTTCTCGTAGGTACAGCTCTAATTGATAATCCTACAGGCGACAGCGCATGGGTTCCTATGAATCCATCTGAGAAAAAATCTTTCAACGGAAAACTTTCCTATGGATTTACTAATTGGAAATTTAGTTACAGCTTTTTCTTTGATGACAACTGGTCAAAAGGTTATAGTCATTCTTACAAATGGACACCCGATGCTATAAAAGATAATTATAGAACTAATGTTATTAACAACATTCAAATTTCATATTTACCTACACAAAACACTTTTATTACTCTTAAATACTCCTCAAATGTTCACAAATATTGGGGACATTTATATGCCGACGAATATGATCCTCGTTACGTTGATCCAAATTTAGGTTCACCTTCTTCAGGTTATACATTCATTCAAGGTGGTAACGAGACTGATAGATATAGAAGATATACAGTTACAAATATTGCTCAGTTTGCATTGGAATCTCAGATAACTAAACAACACAAGGTTAAGATTGGTGCTGAATACAGACAACACAAATTATTCAACAGCTGGAAAAATATTAAAGATCAAACCGAAGGTCAGTTAGACTCTCTCGGTAATTCAATTTACACAGTAGGTTACACAGATGTAGGAACAAAATATAATATCGCTTACACAAGAGAGCCGTATGAATTTTCTGCTTTCATACAGGATAAAATGGAATACGATATTATGATTATTAACGCCGGTGTTCGTTTCGATTATTTTAGCTCAAACACCACAATGCCTTCAGATATTAGAAACCCGTTAAACAACCCATTATTCCCGGGTGCAAATGTTTACCGCGACGCAGAAGCTGAATATCAAATAAGTCCGCGTCTTGGCGTATCATTTCCAATTTCCGATAAAGGCGCTATTCACTTTTCGTACGGACACTTTTTCCAAATTCCTTCGTTCGAAAATCTCTACACAAATCATAATTACTTAATTGATCAGACGAGCTCACTCTCTTCAATGGTTGGAAATCCGGAATTAAAAGCTCAGAAAACAGTTAAATATGAACTTGGTTTGCAGCAAGTTGTCTTCCCGAATGTTTCTGTAGATCTCTCTGTTTATTATAGCGATATTAGAAATCTTTTAGGAACAGAAATTCTTAAAACTTATGAAGGCTTTAACTTTGGCCGTTATATCAACCAAGACTATGGAAATGTTAAAGGTCTTATTGTAACGCTCGATAAGCGCTATGCCGATTTCTTCGCAGCTAAAATAGATTATACATACCAAGTTGCTTCAGGTAATGCTTCCGATCCATTACAGAATTATTACAACAATCAATCTGATCCACCAGTAGAAGGAAACAAAAAAGTAGTTCCTCTAAATTGGGATCAAACACACACTGTTAATATGTCGTTAACCTTTGGTGACCCATCCGATTGGACAGCCGGATTTATTATGAGCTACGGTTCTGGTGCACCTTACACAGTTGCAACACGTTATTCTCAAGGATTGCGTTTTGAAAACAATGGAAGAAAACCAAGTACACTTAACGTGGATTTGAAAGCAAATAAAATGTTCAGAGTGTTTGGCTTAGATGTTAATACATTCTTATTGGTTTATAATTTGTTTGATATTAAAAACGAATATGGTGTTTACGGTTCTTCGGGTAGAGCAAATGTCGACTTAGAAACACAATTTGCTACTCCAGTTATTGGAACAAACACAATTCAAGAATATGTGAATAACCCGCAAATGTATTCGTCGCCAAGAAGAATCAGCGTTGGTTTTTATGTGAATTTTTAATCGAACGTCTAGAATAAATCTGGAAAATGGAGTTTAGAATGAAGAAAAATTTATTAATTGTTTTTTTAATCCTTGTGGCGATAGGTGATTTGTCTTTTGCGCAGACCAGAGAACAAATCTTAAAATACCTGGCCGAGCCATTAGGAAATAAAACGTATAGAAAAAGAGGAATCTTGGATGGTAACTTGGTCCGGACTCTTTTCTTTAATGATGGACAAATAGGTTACTGGGAAGACCGTCCTTCAATGAACTGGCCGAAAGGTACAAATCATATGTATTCTGATGGCTGTACTCCGCTGGTTTCTGCATCTGTACTGGCTCCCGGAAACGGACAAATAATCCACCCTGCTCAGACTTCATACCGTGAAGAAGTAGACGTAGATCCGGTAAGCGGCACATTGTGGGTTAACGAACCTGTACCAGGATATGCCGGTGGGGCCTCAGAACTTCCGGCTATAAGCGATAAACCAAAATCGTGGCCAGAATCATGGCCCACTTCTCTTCCTAATGTTGACGCTTCTTGGAACGGACAGTGGTTTGGTTATTTTGGTAAAGGCGTGATGAACGCAGAACAAGAAGCATTCTTTGTTCTGGATGATGCTCAAGACCGTGAATTTTCAAGACCTCCATATTCATATCATCCTGTTGCTTCCAATGAAAACAGAAATGGTCTTGGCTTAAGAATGGAAGTAAGAACATTTCAGTGGGTTAACGTTTTAGCTGAAGACATAATCTTTGCCCATTACGATATCGTAAATATGGCTGACGCCGGTTACGATACAACTTACTTTGGTTTCTACGCTGATACCGGCGTTGGCGGCTTGAATGACAATGGTGATGACAACTCGTCTTACGATACGAAACTTGACATTGCTTATGCATTCGATAGTGATGGAACGGCAACGGAATCATCATCGGATAAATGGGCTACCGGTTACATGGGTTATGCTTACTTGGAAAGCCCTGGCAATAGTTTTAACGGACGTGATGATGATGAAGATGGATTAGTTGATGAAAAACGTGACGACAAAATTGATAACGATAACGATTGGGAAAAGTATACAGATGTAAATCTTAATGGAAGTTGGGACAAAGGCGAGCCATTAAACAACGACGTTGGTAAAGATGGTCTTGGTCCTTTTGATATTAACTATGTTTCACCTGATGAAGGTGAAGGAGATGGAATTCCTACCGACGGTGAACCTAATTTTGATAGAACTGATAAAGATGAATCAGATCAAATAGGCTTAACATGTTTGGTTATTGAAAGATTATCCAACAAAGGATCAAATGCGATCTGGCCAAAGAACGATGAAGCTCTGTGGCGCAGAATGAATTACCTAACGTTTGATACTTCTTTAACAAAATCGAACATTCAAATATTATTCAGCTCCGGTCCATTCCCTCTTAAAGTTGATAAGAGAGAAAGATTCTCGATGGCTTTCGTTATGGGTACGGACTACGCAGATATGGTGTTCAATAAAGAAACTGTTCAAAATATCTATAACGGTAATTACAATTTCTTTAAGCCGCCATTGAAGCCAACATTAACAGCGGTTCCGGGAAACAAGAGAGTGTTCTTATACTGGAATGATATTTCTGAAAAATCATATGATAACTTTTTAAGAAAATATGATTTTGAAGGATACTTGTTATATAGAAGCGAAGAACCGGAATTCAACGATATTAAAACTATCACAAACTCAAAAGGCGAAGCAAAATTCTGGAAACCAATTGCTCAATTCGATTTAAAGAATGGAATAAAAGGTTCCGATCCGGTTGGTGTTAAGATGCTTGAAGGTGCTTCTTTCTGGAGAGGATATGATAATGGTCTTCAGCACTCTTATATAGACACAACAGTTGTTAACGGAAAAACATATTACTATGCTTTAGTTGCATACGATCAAGGTGATCCTAATTACGGAACACAAGGACTAATGCCAACTGAAACTTCCAAAGTAATTTCACAGAACTACTCCGGACAAATTACATTTGTTGATATTAACTGCGCGGTTGTAGTTCCTAACGCACCATCAGCCGGATATACCTCTGCCCAAATTCTTGGCGATGTTAGTAAAGTTAAAGGCGGAATTGGTACTGGTAAAATGAATGTTTTGGTTCTTAATCCGGCAAGTGTAAAAGAAGGTGCAGTTTATAAGGTTAAGTTTACTTCAGCTGGAACTTTCCCAGCATTTAAAACAACTGCTTATTCGGTAACAAGAACAATAAATGGTACGGAAGAAACAATTGTTGCCAATGTAGATACTTCGCAATTTGCAAAGGGCCAGTTCAGCGCTCCGTTTGATGGTGTCATATTCTCAACTGTTCCGGATACTATGGGAGCTATTCGCTCGAAAGGTTGGGTAAAGGGATTTAGTAATATTGATATGTTGGTTATTCCGGATAAATCTTCTCCAACACGCAATATTTCTTGGCCGGCTGACTATGAATTTGAATGGTTGCCGGAAGGAACCTTTTATACTACACCATTTACAAAATTCAATTCTCCGGTTAAAGTTAAAAACTTAACTACCGGCGCTGATGCGGCTTTGGAAATATTTGATCTTGATAAAAATGGTCTCTTTAATCTAGGCGACGATGCTGTAGTAATCGAATATGTAGCCAATCAATTTAAGTTAACATGGAGATTGCAGATGCGTATTCCTGCCGCTCCGGTATATGTTTCTCCTAAGCCTGGTGATGTATTCAGATTTACTACTTCTAAACCATATCAAACTGGCGACTACTTTGAGTTCACTACAAAAGGTGCCGGCGTTGATAATGAATTGGCAAAGAACGACCTAAGTAAAGTTGCTGTTGTTCCAAATCCATATATAAGCGCTTCATCTTGGGAAGTGAGAAATAACGTTGCAAATGGTAGAGGAACAAGAAGATTGGATTTTATTCATCTCCCTTCTTCTTGCACAATACGAATTTATACAGTGGCTGGTGCTTTAATTAAGACTCTTGAAAAAACAACAGGTGCTACAGACGGAACACTTTCCTGGAATTTAATTACTGAAGATGGAACGGACGTTGCATACGGATTATACATTTACCATGTTGATGCACCGGGTGTTGGTGAGTACATCGGCAAATTCGCGATAATCAAATAGCGGTGGAGTGAATATGAAAAGAATAAATATAATTATGCTTGTTTTACTTGCCGCAACGGCTATCACCGCTCAAGACGTTTCTAAAAATGTCTCTAAACGCGGAACTACTGCGGCTCCGTTTTTAACTATTAGTCAAGGTGCGCGCGCAACTGCTATGGGTAGTGCTTTCGTTGCAGTAGCTGATGATCCGAGCACCTTGTTTTGGAACCCGGCCGGTATTGTTAAAATTGCCGGTGGTTCTGTTGTTTTCGATCATACAAATTGGATAGCCGACATAAATTATAATTTTATGGCTGCTACTTATAACCTTGGTAACTACGGCTCAATTGGCATCAGCTTTCTTTCTTCTTCTATGGAAGAAATGTCAGTAAGAACAGTTGATAAACCGGAAGGTACTGGAGAAATGTTCGATGCACAGGATGTTGTTTTCTCTGTTGGGTATGCAATAAGCCTTACAGATAATTTCTCAATAGGATTTAATCCAAAATATATTATGCAGAGTATTTGGAGAACATCAACAAGCGCATTTGCACTTGATATGGGCGTACTTTACAAAACACCATTCGATGGAATTATGCTTGTTTTACTTGCCGCAACGGCTATCACCGCTCAAGACGTTTCTAAAAATG
>JBHEKZ010000225.1:0-4134 GCA_041859025.1 Melioribacteraceae bacterium
TGCCGCGCCGGAAACAATTTGGATCGATCTTTCAGTTACATCCTTGGCATTTATTCTATCGGGCTCAAATTTAATTCGGCCGGTTTGCAGACGCGTCCAATCCAACAAAGAATTAACTAATCCAAGCATACTCTTGGAAGATTCTTGAATGAAGCGTATGTACTGAGTTTTCTTTTCTTCATCCAGCTCTTTATCGTTTAACAGCAGATCTGTAAAACCTATTATCGAACTAAACGGTGTACGAAGATCATGTGACACTATTGAAATAAATCTATCCTTAGTTTCATTCAGTTCCTTCAAATCGTCTGTGGACCGCTGTAGTTCAACTTCAGCTCGTTTAGCTAAACTTATATCGCTTATTATTCCAAAAACCTTTTGAATTCTTCCCCTTGGATCGCGTACAACAGTTATTTTGTTTTCGATCCATATTACACTTCCAAGCTTATCAATTATTCTATACTCAAGAGTTTCAAGATTTCGAATCGGATCGCCGTATAGATTATCCATCTTGTCGCCTACAAAATCAACATCGTCCGGATGAATAATTTTTCCCCAAAGTTCTTCATCATCCAAAAATTCTTGCGGCTCATAACTAGTAATTTTCTTAACCGATGGAGTATAAAATATTGCCTTAAGTTCACCATTAATACTTTCTGCCGCCCAAATACATTCATTAATATTTTCAGTTATGCTTCTGTAACGTTCTTCTGATGCTTGAAGCGCTTCGTTGGCAAGCATTTCCTCCGTTTCATCCCGAAGAACCCAAACTGTGAACCGGTCATTCTCAACTTCGTAATATGAAACAGAATTTTCAGCCGCGAAAGTTGTACCGTCTTTTCTTTTTGCGGTAAAATTGAATTTAGGAGGATGTTCTTGTTTCTTGTTTGTGCTGTCTAGAAATCCGGCTACATTATTTTTGTCCTTCTCACTCACAAGATTAATTGGGCTTTCATCAATCATATCACTTGTGGTTGAATAACCGAACATTTTTACAAAGGAATCATTCACCAGTACAAATCTGTTGTTGTTGATCAACGCAATTCCATCTACAGATGCTTCGAAAACAGAGCGGATTAGAAGAAGATCTTTTTCTGATTCTTTCTTTTGAGTTATATCGGTGAGATTTAGAGTAAAACTCTGTAATTCTTCTTTTGAATTTCTGATAGCGGATATGCTTGCAAGGACAAATATTTTATGTCCAAGCTTGTTAAGCATCGGTAAGTCTAGGCTTGTAAATTCATCTTTCGAAACATCGTCCAAATCGAAACCACTTGTTAGCAGATATTCCGGATCGATTAAATCGCGAAAATTGGTTTTTTTTAGTTCACTGAATGGAATCTTAAATGCTTCAAGAAAATGTTTGTTGCCGTATGTAAGGTTTCCTCTCTTATCAAGAGTACATATAAAGTCGGGGGCGTTCGCAACAATACTTCTAAATTTTTCTTCCGATTCTCTTAACTCTTTTTCAGCGCGAACACTCTCAGTAATATTTGTGCAAAGAAAAATCAGAGACTCATCGTTTTCTTCTTTTAGCCGGGTTATCTTTACCTTGAAATGTTCTGCGATAGATTCATCAAAGCCGATTGATAGAATTCCATCCCAGCTTTCATTTAATTCAATTTCTTTTTTGAGTTTTTCAAAGCCGGCCTCATCCAGAGTTGAAAAGATTTTGCCGATATATTTGCCGAACACTTCACTTTTGGTAAGTCCAAATAGTTTTGCAGAGGATTCATTCCAGAAGACAATTCGCCCGGCTTTATTAACTCCGATTAACCCGTCAACTACTGAGGCTGTTATTTGCTGATATTTAGAGAGCTCATCTATTTCAATTTGAGTTCTGCCTAAATTTTCGGCACGCTTGCTAAGATCTTCCAATATCAGGATTACATTGTCAACAGTAAGTCCATCTTCGCTGAAAGGTATAAGGGTGATTTTGGAAAGATACTCGGTTCCATCTTTTAAGAATGGGATTTTAGTTACAATTGTTTCGTTACTGTTTATAACACTTTCAAGATTCTTTTTGAAGAGGATTTGAGATAATTTTTTATTTGGAAGTTTTAGAGATTCCACTTCGAAAAGGAAATCATAAATACTCGTTTCCGTGTTCGAGCTTTCCTTAACAATTCCTTCTTGATCCGTTATTACAAAATGATCGCCAAGAAAATTCAGAAAGTTTTTAAACTCCGGCGTTTTGGCAATACCGGCATGAGTTTTACTGGCGTCAAACTTTACATCTTCAATAATTAGAATACCGCCGGCATTTTCATCTTCAAGTGTAATAGGCGTTCCTTTCAAAAGGAGAGAAATCTGTACTCCTCTGAAAGATTTGCTCACCGATATTAACTTTTCAAAACTTTCACCTTTTTGAATGCCCTCGAGTTCGGGTCTAATATCAACTTTTTCGAAAAGTCGATTGTCGTAAACACTCATTCCTATCGTGTTCGCAGGATCTTCACCAAGCACACCGGGAAAGTGGAAAAAGTTGGAGTTGACAAATTTAATTTTCCAGTTGCTTTGGAAAATTAGAATGCCGATAGGAGCGAATTCCAAGATTTCTTTAAAAGATATCTCGTTTCTTGTCTGCTCGAATGTCTTAAACGTTGACGGCATTGTAGTCCAACTCTATAAATGCAGATTCAATTTATAAAATATGCTCAATAAATCGAAACACGCATAAATCACTAATTAATTAAAAACTTACTGTTTTATATTAGTCGGGTTTAACCAACTACTTTTTACAAAATCTGATAAATCTCTTGAAGAATTTTTTCAGTTGCACCAACATTTGCCTTTACATAATCGGCACAAATTTGGCCCTTTTGCAAACGCAGTTTTTCATCACTAAAAAGATTTCTTAAAGCACGGTATGCTTCCCGCTTGTTAGATATGGTAATACCGCCTCCATTCTTTACCATCACTAACGCCTCTTGACTATTATCGTGTTTAGGTCCGAACAAAACCGGGATCCCGTACACAGCCGGCTCCAATACATTGTGGATTCCTTGCTTGAAGCTGCCGCCAACGTAAGCTACATCAGCATAATAATACAGTGTTAGCAAAACACCAATTGAATCAATTATAATTATACGCTCATCTTTGTAATTATTAAGCAGCGAAAAGCGAATCGTCTCATATTTTCCATGCAGCTGATTTTCCAGATATTCGACGTGAATAAGAGTCGGCTCATGAGGAACAATTATTGTAATCACCCTCTCATCATTCTTCATCAGTTTCAACAATGCCGGCAGCAACACTTCTTCATCACTTTCCCAAGAGCTGCCAAGCACAAAAACTTTCTTTGCTTTAAAGAAATCTTCTTTGAATAACTTTTTCTGTTTTGCATCTAAGCTCTTTTGATATACACGATCGAAGCGGGTATCTCCTACAGCAGTAATCTTATTTTTATCCAGGTCGAATTCGGCAAAGTTACGCGAATCATTTTCCGAAACTGTTAGAATTTTAGTAAAGCAAGAGAAAAGTGATTTGTGAAAACTCTTTGCAATAATCCATTTACGCGGGGTTTTCTTCCTCATTGTTGCGTCAACAATTACGCATGGAATAGCTTTATTCTCCAGCTGCCAAATCATATTTGGCCAAATATCGTAGCGCATGAATATCGCAAGATTCGGGCGAACTAAATTCAAGAACCGCTTTGTGGCAAATGTTGTATCGAAGGGAAAGTAAGCAATCACATCCGCAAAAGGGTATTTAAGAGAATTTGTATAGCCGGAAGGTGAAAAGAAAGTAACAATTACATTTACATTTTTTTCTTTTTTGATACGCTCGATGATCGGTTTAGCTTGTTCAAATTCTCCCATTGATGCTGAATGAAACCAAACCATTTTCTTTTGCCTATCAACTCCGGCAAGATCTATAATTAGATTTTCAAAAAGCTTTTTTCTTCCCTTTAAACCGGTTTTTATTTTGGGATAAAACAATTGCGCGAAATACAACAATACTTTTGCAAACGGAATAAATGTTAGGTTATAAAACCAATACCAGATTGTTCTCATAAGCTGGGAAGAAAGTTTAGAAGATGATTTAGCACATTGTGCGGCGTAACGTCTTTCATACATTTAAAGTGCTTCTTGGGACAATTTGATTTGCCAATATGGCTACATGGACGGCAAAATA
>JBHEKZ010000417.1:0-3584 GCA_041859025.1 Melioribacteraceae bacterium
CGAAACCCGGATATTATCGCTAATAAAGAATTCGACAAGATATTTTCCGCTTGAGATTTTTTTGCTCATCGGCACTTTAGCTGTAAAAATCGTCGAAGTCTGGGTTGCAGTTCCTTTTGTTAAGAAAACTTGCTTCGTAACGTAGCTGGTTCCGTCAACCGACTTTACAGAAAGCCAGACTTGATCAACACTTGAAATGCTTTGGATTGTAACTGAAGCTGTAAAAAGTGAATCCGGATTGGAATAAAAGAAACTGGAAGGTGTTTCCAGTTTAACAACTTTGTAATCAGCAAATTTGCTGTCTATAACACCATCGGGAATATTTTCGCACGCGTCGAATGTAATTGCCAGCAATGCGATTGCTAAAAATGTACTTAGTTTTTTCATTCCGGGTCTACTTGCGAATAGTTTTAAGGTGTGAGAAAAAGAAATATTCATAGAGAAACTGCCTTTAAGTTTTCAAATTGATTACGGTAGCAAATTCTCTATATATCTTCCCTTTGTTGATCGAAAATTAAAGTATGTTGCTCTTAATATGCAAGGCGAATTTCACTCTCTAAAAAGAAAATATAAACGGTGTTGGAGCGAAGGAAAGCACGAATATAATTATGGCGAAAATTCCCAACACCATTCTGCCGGTACTGAGTTTTTCAAAATACATAACCGGCGGATGCTTAACTTTTATAATGAAGAACAAAACAAAAGCCCAAAAAAGCCAGCCGCTCCAACCAAAAGAAATTTGAACATCGAAAAAAGCAGTTACAATGCCAACGACTCCAAGTATAATCAACACTATTAGTGAAACGCTTGCAATTGCTTCATGTTTTTTGCCGCCAAACATAGAATAAATAACATGCCCGCCATCGAGTTGACCAACTGGAATCAAATTCATCGAAGTGACAAAAAGACCAAACCAGCCGGCGCATAAGTAGGGATAATGATAAATCTCCGACATTGGAGGAATAAACTGACCCGGTGTAGTAAAGATTTTACGCAACAAAACGAAAAGAAGCGAATCTCCAAATGCAAAACCGATTGCTCCCTTTCCATATTCCGGTGAAAAATAGTCGGGATGAATTGCAAGCAAATAATCAATCGGAGGCAAATGAGTGAATCCATAAATTAAAACGCCCATGCATGCAATGAATCCGGCAATTGGTCCGGCGGCGCCAATATCGAACATTGCTTTATTATCCGGAATGATTGATTTGGTTTTAATAACCGCGCCCATAGTTCCAAAGCTTAAGGCACCTAAAACCGGTGGAAATGGAATGAAGAATGGAAGCGTTGCTTTAACTTTATGAGCAACAGCAGCAAAGTAATGTCCAAATTCATGCACACCAAGAATTAAAAGAATTGAAGCCGCATATGGAAGTCCTAGTGAAAGTTGAGTAACCTCAATAGGTCCGTTTATTGGCGTTGTCCAATAAACACCAGCAATCATTGTTGTAACAACCGTTACTAAAAAAAGCAGCAATTGTATTAATGGGTTATCTCTTAATTTGAGTAGTGATGCTTTGAATGTTTCTGACATACTAAAAATCCAAGTTTAGACCAATACCGGAATATTTTTCTCTATAATCGAAATACTCACCATGAATACTGAATCCGGAGTAATACTGATAATAAATACTTAATCCCCTTCCGTGAGGTGTGCCAAACTTAATTCCTGCGTTAAACGAATGATTAGGTGTGCTGCGGATTGCACCGGTTAGTTTAACATCATAAGCTAAATAAGGAGAGATTCCATCAGTCAGCAAGTCTTTTCTGAAATAATCAAACCCAATCTGATAAAGATCGCGGTGATCGACATCGGGATCTACATGGAAAAGATATGTGAATCCGGCATACATTCTTAATTGTTTGAATTGATAGAATGGCATAATCTCTATAAACTCGCGCGAATATACTCTGGGAGAACGGTTATTTAACCAGGCGAATTTTACTTTGTCAAAATGGCCGTCAACAAAATGAGCACTGATGTGACTGATTCTCATTCTTGCGCCAAATGAATAATCGTGAACTGATTTCTTCAAACTGAAATTCAAGCCGAATAAGTAATCAACTGCGTCAACAGGAAAATGAAAACTTTCTTCTTTACGGAGAAGCGTCCATGTAAATAAATCCGCACCAACAGCAATTGTACCGGAAGGCGTTTCCATTTTAGCCAGATCAACAGAGTTTCCTATATCCAAACGAAGCTCATTGCCTTCAGTCTTAAACATGAAGCCAAGTTTCGGTTCAATTGTATTAGCAACAAAAGGTTTTACGTTCAATTGGTTCGGGAAGTATTCAATTTGCTGAGCAAAATGAAGAGATGATACAATCAATAATAAAATAAATACATTTTTCATCTCAATTCTCCTAAAAATTATTTCAGACATCTATTCAAAAAGTTCTTCCTTTCCACTTTACTTTTCTGTTAGGCAATACAATGAAAGGTAGCACCAACACATATACTATATAGTAAATCTCAAATGCAAGGAAGTGTAAAAATTTCATTCTGATTCGCAGCCGATCAAAAACCGGTCTTACAAAAAAGTAATCCACAACTACTTTGAAGACACACAAATATAAAGCCGTTAGTGAGAAAAACAATGGGGTTAATAATATTGCGGCTTTGGCTATGTAGCCCCAAGCCATTATCAGATAGCCAATAAAATCGCTTTCTGTTCCTCCCACTCCCCAGCGCTTTTTCTGCCAGAACAAAGAGGGATAATCCGGACACGCTTTTGAAGTTATCATTGAATCATTATCAATCGGGTAGATGCATTTGTACTTTTTCAACGCATGAATTTCCATAAGCAATCGAAAATCTTCCGTTATTGAAAAAGGAATATTTTCGTATCCGCCAATTTCATCATAAACACTTTTTCTATATGACATGTTGTTGCCAATTGCGGCGAGTGGCTTTCTTAGATTTAACGAACCCCCGGCAACTGTCAGCAAAAACAAAAAGTCAATCGCCTGCATTCCTTCAAACGCAGTTCTGTCTTGCTGAGTTGTAAATCCTCCAACAAAACCAACCTCCTTCTGATAGTATGAAGCCAAAGTCTTAGCCCAGTTTGGGTTTACAACACAATCGGCATCAGTCGTTAAAATAACTTCGCCCGAAGCAATTTTTATTGCGTTAGCCAGCGCATTGGTCTTTCCCTTTAATGCTGCAATTGTCTTTTCCGGCTTAATCAGCTTGAACTTAGTTTTGTCCTTGATAAAATCACTTATAATTTCGTTAGTTCTGTCAGTCGAATGATCATCAACCAGAATAATTTCCAGCTTGCCCTCTGGAAAGATGAGTGAATTTAAAGATTCGATACATTCAAGTATGTTGTCTTCTTCATTTCTTGCGGCAACAATTACCGTTGCGCTCGGAAGTTCTTCATCATTTAGTTTAGGAAATTTTTTAGCCGCACCGATTGTAAAAGCTACTAGCTGTAGAAAGTATAAGGAAACAGCAATTGCAAAGATTATTTCGAATAATGTCATTCGGGACCGTGTAAAATTGTCGTGATAATTTAAGGCTGCAAAAGTTATATTGCACGAGAAATATTGGATAGATGTGGAAAAACTTAAACCGCTTAAAC
>JBHEKZ010000429.1:0-5199 GCA_041859025.1 Melioribacteraceae bacterium
TTAGATTTAAGATTCCTACTGATGCTTGGTATATAAGAGATATTTTTAACAATATCAGTCTTAATTTCAATTACAATAAAACGTTTAATAGAAGTCCAATTACAAAACACAGTGAAGCATGGGTTTGGAATGCCGGTGCAAATTATTCTGTCAACTTCAGCCGCGATCTTTTCTTTAAGCCAGCTGATATTCCGATAGTTGGTTACTTCTTCGATGTATTCAGCGATTACAAGGACATGAAGTTTTACTTCACTCCTCAATCTTTTACTACTTCATTTACTTTAATGAGGAAAAGAAGCTATTCTCAGTCTCGTACAAATGTAAATAAGCCCGATATTCAAAGAGATTTCTCTGCAAATAGAGGAGCCGGTATAAACTGGACTTTTACTGAGGGCGGATTCTTAAACTTAGGTCTTGCATACAATTTTGATGTTCAATCTACATTAGCGTATTTACTTGTTGATGAAGGAATTGAAAAACAAGAAAGTCAGATTTGGAAAGAAATTTTCTCCGGCGCATTCTTTGGAAAAGATTTTAATTACAAACAGTCATTCGATTTGCGTTCTAATCCAAAAGTACCTACATGGTTTGGGCTGAACAATTTCTTAAATCTAAACGCATCTTATTCTGCAAGTTATTCATGGCAAAATAACTTCCAGCAGAAAGAACTTGGTAGAAGTGCCGGATATTCTAATCGTATTTCGGCCGGAATGACAATCCGCTTAAAGTCTATTTTTGCTCCATTGTTTGAAACAAAAGAAGAGGTTAAAACAGCTCCGGTTATTATGCAGCCGGAAACTGGTGGTAGAACTGGTGGAAGAAGAAGTGGAAGAGGTGCCGAAAGAACTACTCAGCAGCTTTCTCAAATAGTTAAATCGGATTCACTAGTAAAACCGATTGCCGGAGATTCTCTTAACATTGGAAAAGATTCACTTGCACTTGCCGCAGTTGATTCAACATTAATGATGGACAGAGATACGATAGCACCCGGAGTTAACCCGATTACTAGATCACTTGAATACCTTAAATACGGTGTAAAGTTTATATTATTCGATTACGATCAGATTAGCGTAAATTTTTCTCAGAGCAGTACATATTCCGGCGGCGGACTTTTAGGAAATGGAACTGGTTTTAATAATTTCTTTGGTGCTAAATACAATTGGGATAAAGGTCCTAGCAGAATGTTTATGCTAGGTTTCTCCAACGATGTTGGTCCACGTGCACCGCTCGGCAATTTGCAAGACAGCTATTCGCATAAGAATGATATTGATCTTAAAACTTCCAAACCGTTGTGGGAAGGTGCGCAAGTTGATTTGCGCTGGAGAGTCGGCTGGGGAATTAACAAGACTGTGACTATACAAACAGATGAAAATGGCATTCCGACTATATCTAATCAAGTTTCAAGCGGAACGGTTGATAGAACATTCTTGTCTTTGCCTCCGGTACTAATGTTTTCATTCTTAAAAAATGGTATCAAGAGAGTTCATGAACTTTATGATGCCGGCGCCGTTGATCCTAGCAAGAGTTTATCTACAGCTTTCGTGGAAGGATTTGAAACTTTGTCGCTTCTGTCAAAAGTTCCTTTCTTGCAAAAAGTGATGAATTATATTCCAAGACCAAACTGGTCGTTTACATGGAATGGACTTGAACAACTTTCCATATTCAAGTTTGCAAAACGTGTTTCGCTTAGTCATAGTTATGATTCTAATTACAGCGAAGGATGGAAAATTAATCCGGATGGAAACCAAGAAGTTCAGACACAAAAAGTTGATTACGCTTTCAATCCATTAGTCGGTTTGACTTTCAACTTTGATGAACTATTTGGAGGAAACTTCCAAAGTTCCGTTCGTTATTCTACAAAGACCGGTTATAGTTTAGGCGTAACAACAAGAAATATTACACAAGCTTTTTCCCAAGATATAAACGTTTCTGCAAGTTACAGTAAATCCGGTTTCTCTCTTCCATTATTCGGTATCGATTTGAAGAACGATATTGAAATTTCTATTGCATATACCAGAGGGAAGACTTCCAGTATCATTTATGAAATGGACGCTTTTAAGGAAGAGGGCAAACCGCAAGAAGGTAAAACAAATACAACTATAGAACCGAAAATTCGTTATGTAATGAGTTCTAGGGTTACACTTTCAATCTTTTACAGAAGAACAAGCATCGAACCGGAAGGTGCTTCGCGTATACCGCCAACAACAACTAACGAAGCCGGTGTAGATGTTAGAATTTCAATTCAATAGCAGAATTAAATTGTGAAGTACTAAATGAAAAGAAATAAAATTCTTTGGGTAGATGATGAAATAGAATTGCTTAGGTCGCACATAATCTTTCTTAACGAGAAGGGGTATGAAGTTGATACGGCAACCAATGGCGAAGATGCAATTGCTGAAGTTAAGAACAAACATTATGATTTGATTTTTCTAGATGAGATGATGGCCGGTCTTGGAGGTTTAGAAACTCTTCAGCAGATCAAAGAATTTAACTCCAATGTTCCGGTTGTTATGGTAACTAAGAGTGAAGAAGAAAGCTTGATGCACGACGCAATTGGAAGTAAGATAAGCGATTACCTAATTAAACCGGTTCTTCCTTCGCAAGTATTGCTCGTCTGCAAAAAATTTCTCGAGAGCAAAAAAATCTCCGGCGAATATGTTCAGAAAGATTATCTCAATGCGTTTAACGAGATTAACCGCTTGCTGACTCTTGACCCTAATTATACTGACTGGATGGAAATCTATCTCAAGTTAGTGAACTGGGATATGGAATTAGATGAACATCCCGAAATTGATTTACGACAAATGTTAGTTGAGCAAAAGAAAGAATGTAACCAAGCATTTGCAAAATTTGTTGAGAAAAATTATAAGAAATGGATCGATTCAACTGAAAAGGATGAAGCGCCGATTCTTTCTCCTCAAATAGTTGATGAATACGTACTTCCGCAACTGAAAAATTTTGACGGTCCGCTTTTCTTTTTCGTAATTGATTGTTTGCGCCTTGATCAGTGGCTTGTTATGGAGAAACACCTAACTGGATTATTCAACATTAAAAAAGACTATTATTATTCGATTCTACCTACTGCCACACCATATGCAAGAAATGCTTTGTTTGCCGGATTATATCCGTCTGAAATTGAAAAGCATTATCCCGATTTGTGGACTACAATGAGTGATGATGAAAACAGTATGAACAAGTATGAAAAAGACTTGCTTCAGCTGCTGCTTAATAGAAGAAAAGTAACGCTAAAGAATGATTTGAAATACATGAAGATTATTGATCCGGATGTCGGAAGGGCATTCGAACAGAATATTCTTTCTCACAAAAAAACAAACTTCATGGCGGTTGTTGTAAATTTTTTAGACATGATAGCACACGGTCGTTCCGATTCTGAAATTCTAAAAGAAATCGCTCCAGATGAAGCCGCATATAGATCTTTAACAAATACATGGTTCCAACATTCCTCATTGTTAAATACCTTTAGAGCTGTTGCAAGTATTCCAAAAGCTAGAATAGTGCTAACGACAGATCATGGAAGCATCCGCACGCAACGCGGCGCAAAAGTACTCGGAGATAAAGAAGCATCTGCTAATCTTCGTTTTAAATTTGGCAGGAATCTAAAAGTTGACGATAAGCATGCGATCTATATAAAAAATCCGGGCGATTATAAGTTGCCTAAGCGAGGTGTTACAATTAGCTACATAATTTCTAAGGAAGACTTTTATTTTGTTTATCCAACCGAATACCATAAATATTTAAGCTATTACAAAGACAGTTTTCAGCATGGTGGAATTTCTATGGAGGAGATGATTCTTCCGGTAGTTACTATGGAGAGTAAGGCGTAGTGCGGCTTCCATTTGAAAAGATTGCGAATTCCGAACTGGAAACTTCATTGATTGCCTCAGATTTTTCTAAGCTGCTGAATTCCGGAGATGTAGTTTGTCTTAACGGAAATCTAGGCAGCGGCAAAACATTTTTTGTGAAAAGCTTATGCAAAGAATTCTTAATCGAGACCACATCGAGTCCAAGTTTCGCTATAGTAAATGAATACAATGGCAAAATCAAAATTGTTCATATTGATTTTTATCGCATAAAAGATATTGAGGAACTATATGATATTGGCTTTGAAGAATATTTAACATCGATGGATTCCATAGTTCTTATTGAATGGTCAAATATGTTTGAAGAAGTTCTTCCTAAAAAGTATTATGCAGTTGAAATTAGCCAGCTTAATGAATCATCGCGCAAAATTAAAATTGATTGGCATGAATAGTATGTTCCCAATACTTGCTGTAGAAACAACTGGTGAGATGTGTAGTGTTGCAATTCATCTGGACCAGAAGAATTTTGTTGAACTTAACTATCTTGAAAAACAGATACACTCCCAGAAACTCATTAATATGGTGGATACTGTTCTAACTCAAGCGGATGTTAAACTTGAGAATTTAAAAGCAATCGCTGTCTCTAGGGGACCGGGTTCGTTTACTGGTTTAAGAATTGGAATGGCTGCTGTAAAAGGTTTAGCATTTGGAAGTTCCCTCGGAATAATTCCTGTTCCTACTTTTGAGGCATACGCTCTTCAAATATCGGAAGCATTGCCACAGAACCAGATCTTCAATCTAATCACAAACGCAAGTATCGATGATGTATATTGGGCAAAGTATAAATTTGAGAAGGAAAGCGTTGAAACAATTTCACGATTAGAATTGATCGACAAAGGAGAATTGAGAAATAAGCTTAACAGCAATGAAACTAATTACGGTAATGCAATTGTTAATGAAGTTGAATTATTAAATATCCAGTTGCGAGCTAGTAATGTTGCTAAGTGGGCTTATTTATTTGGACCAGAATTGTTAACTTTTGACTACGATAATTTAGAACCAAATTACATAAAGGAATTCATCGGAAAGGTGAAAAAATGAAAAAGGTTTATTTTTTTATACTGTTAATTAGCTTAGGGAATATTTCAGCACAATTCAATGCACCTAAAATTAGTGCTAAAAAGACATTTCATGATTTTGGGACCGTCGTTGAAGGGCAAGTTGTAAATACCACTTTTGAAATTAAAAATGACGGTACTGCAAATTTGATAATAAATAATGTGCAAGCATCTTGCGGATGCACAGCAGCACAGCCTGATAAAAAGGAATTAAAACCGGGTGAGAAAACTTCGCTAAAAGTTGAGTTTAATTCTGCCGG
>JBHEKZ010000484.1:0-4196 GCA_041859025.1 Melioribacteraceae bacterium
GAATACGCCTTCATTTTTTATTTTCTTTAAGAAGGAATTAAACTGCTCTTTTAGCTGATCATTCTGCTGATTAAAACCCATAGCAATAGGAACAGTAAAGAGCGTATCGCCCAGCAGTTTTAATTCGCTATCGGCATGGAGTATCTGAAGCAAAGTTTCATAAGTATAAATTGCCGCATCAACTTTACCCGATTTCACAGCAAGAATTATTTCAGATGGATTTTTGTACTGCAGAACGGTGGCATTAGGAAGATTTTTAAGTGCGTATGTATCGTGCACAGAACCAAGCAACACTCCTATTTTTTTATTCTTGATATCTCCTAACGAACTTAATTTGGAAGTCCCGATCTCAACTTTTGGGTCTGGACTAACTTCTTTCTTTACCAGCATCACTTGAGAATTTCTAAAATAAGACTCTGTGAAATCAACAGACTTCTTTCTTTCCGGAGTAGCCGTCATTCCTGTAATTATCAAATCAATCTTGCCCGACTGTAACGCAGTAATGAGGGCCGAAAATTTCATATCTACAAATTCAATTGGCCTATTTAAGTGTTGAGCAACTCTACGGGCAAGTTCTCCATCGTGACCAGTGACTTTTTTGTTTTGATCCAAAAAGCAAAAAGGTTCTCGAGTAGCACTAACTCCGATTGTTAGTATTGTTCCTTTCTCTGGTGTTTTTAAATCGGGTACTTCGTAAGATGAAAGATCTTCTTTAAACCATCTCCTTTTCATGTCCTCTAGGACACCATTCTTCTTTAACTCATTAATAAAATTATTGAGTTCCGATAATAATTTTTCATTCCCCTTTCGAAGCGCTATCGCCGTGCTTTCATAATCTACAGCTTCGGATAGATAGTGAAGATCCTTATTTTTTTTACAAACATTCATCGCGGTAGGATAACCAGTGATAACAGCATCAATCTGATTTGATTTCAAAGCTCCAATTGCATCCATAACGTCATCAAAACTTTTAACATCTGCATTGGGAAAGCGCTTGGTGGCAAGCTGCTCACCCGTAGTACCCGTCATTACACCTATTTTACTTTGAGAAGCATCATCAAGTTTTGTTATTTGCTTTTTATCGGCACTACAACTCCAACACAGCAATGCAAAAGCTATTGCAAATAACATGAAATAAAATCCATTGGTCCTTTTAAACATGTCTTGTATCCGAATGAATAGATGATTATTAATGTATCTGTTTAATTATAGTTAAACAGTTTCTCCCGTTTTTATATTCGTATTGGACCGAGTCCATAAATTTCTTAACCATTAAAATCCCATAACCTCCAATTCCTCTTTCATCTATAGAGAGATTAATATTTGTCTCTGGAGCCGCTAAAGGATTGAATGGTTTTCCGTTATCGCTGAAAGTTACTCTAATTGTATTTTCTGTATTATCAATACTGACCGAGATGGTACCATCGCCAAGAGGATATGCGTAATCAATTATGTTAACAATAATTTCCTCACTGGCCAATAAGACCTTCCCTTCATCAGCGCTATTAATTCCACTATTAGATAGAAATGACTTTATAAAACCAATAAAGTGATTAAAGTTATCCCGTGTGGCTTTTAGTTCAATTGAATTAAAATTTACTACATTTTCACTAGACATAGCTGGGTTTTGTTTAGAACTAAGTTCTATTTTGTTAAAAATATTTTAGAGCTAAAACAGTAATATCATCAGATTGAATGGCTCCTTCAGCATAAAGATGAACATTCTCAAATGTATGATTTACTAATTCTGTTACGTTAAGACCAAATTTGTCGGTCAATAATTTTTCCAATCTCTCCTCAGAATAAAGATCATAGTCGTTATTCATTGCCTCTGTAACTCCGTCAGTAAAGGTAAAAATTGTATCGCCCTTCTCTAATTGGATTTTTTTACTACTAAAAGTGATTCCTTCAGCAACGCCCAACGCTAGTCCACCGGTTAACTCGAGCGGAGTAACCTTCCCTTTGCTTGATACAATATATGGTGGATTATGACCTCCATTTGCATAAGTCAATTCACCCTTTCGATAATCGAGTACTCCATAAAATACAGTAACGAACATTGATGCAACACTTTCGTTGCTTAGAAGATTATTCACGTACGTTAAACATTCATCGGGTGGAATTCCCTTAAGTGCCGTTGCCCTAATAAGAGTGCGGCTAACAGCCATAAAGATTGCCGCCGGAACTCCTTTTCCCGAAACGTCGCCTATAACAAAACCAACGCGATTGTCATCCAGCAAAAAGAAATCATACAGGTCGCCGCCAACCTCTTTTGCGGGTTCCATAGAAGCAAATATTTCGAATTCACTTCTTTCGGGAAATGGAGGAAATTTTTTAGGAAGTATTGCCGACTGAATGTTACGCGCCGTATCAAGATCATATTGTATTGCCAACAGCTTATCATGTTCTTGAATTGCATTTCTAACCTGCCCGACTTCTTTGATGGTCTTTTCAATTGTCATTTCGAGATCGGAAAAATCAATCGGCTTAGTAATAAAATCATAAGCGCCTCTATTCATCGCAGTTCTAATATTATCCATATCACCATAAGCGGAAACAATAACTGTTCTCAGGGCCGGGTTTCTAAGCTCATTCAACTTTGCCAGCAAGGTTAAACCATCCATCTCCGGCATATTAATATCGCTAAGAACAATTCCAATATCTTTATGTTCTAGGAGCCTGCTTAAAGCTTCTAGTCCGTTACTCGCAAAAACAAATTCGTATTTACCCTCATGAATTTTTTTTCTGAATCTTTGGCGAATCATCGGTTCGAGATCCGGTTCGTCATCTACGACTAACATTTTCTCAATCATATTTAACTCAATTTATAATAGAAAATATTTCTTTTTTAAGTTTATCAAAATCAATCGGTTTTGTTAGATATTCTTCCGCACCCAAACGCATTGCAGTTTCAAACTTATCTTTATCGTCATACGCTGTAATCATAAAAACTTTCAGATGAGAATACTTTTCCTTTAGAACACGCAATAATTCAATTCCGCTAATTCCCGGCATGTTTATATCAGAAAGAATAAGGACCAGATCAGCCGCGGTTGCGCTTTTCAGATATTCTAATGCGTCCTCACCCGAGAAAGTAAAATGAAAATGAATTAATCCGTCTCTAATTTCTTTTCGGAATCTTTGTCTAAACAAAGGTTCAACGTCGAGTTCATCATCAACAACCATTATTCTGATCATAAAGACTCTTACAAATTTTTAGGAATTATAATTATAAACTCAGCATACTCGCCTACTTCGGAATTGACTTTTAGCTCGCCTCTGTGTTCTTGTACTATAATATCATAACTCAAAGAAAGACCAAGTCCGGTGCCTTTACCGGTTGGCTTAGTTGTAAAAAATGGATTAAAAATTTTATCTAATATTTCTTTAGAAATACCTTTACCGTTATCTTTTATAATAACCTCTATTTTGTCGCTGAGATTTTTTGAAATAACCGAAAGAACCGGATTAAACGAATCCTTAAACTCCTTTTTCTTCTCGTTTACGGAATAACATGCATTGTTAAATATATTCAGAAATACGCGGCTAATATTTTGCGGCACTACATTAACTAATTCGATTGAATCATCCAGTGCAGTTTCCATTTTAACATTGAATGAAGAATCTTGTGCTCGAAAACCATGATAAGCAAGATTAAGATATTCGGCCAAAAGATCATTCAAATTAGTCTTCTGTTTTTCTCCCGATTTTCCTCTAGAGTGAAGCAGCATTCCTTTTACTATACTATCTGCTCTCTTGCCATGTTCATTTATTTTTGTAACATTATGCTCAATATCTTTCAATATTTCTCTGATATACGCTACCGATTTTGGCTCAAGTTTGTCTAATTGGCTCTCTACCTCTTCTATCAGTTCTTTTGAAAGCTCGATCGACAGCTCGGAGAAATTATTAATAAAATTAAGTGGGTTTTTAATTTCGTGAGCTATGCCAGCTGTTAATTGGCCAAGTGAAGCCATTTTCTCTGATTGAACCAATTGGTTCTGCGCTTCCTTTAAATCCCGATTTGCTTTATTAATATTTTCGTAAGCAAATGCATTCTCCAATGCAATCGCGGTATAGTTTGCAATGTTGCTTAAGATGTCAAGATCATTTTCCGAATATGCGTTCTTATTATAGCTCTGCGCTGAAATTACACCAACTGTTTTTTGATTAGCAATCAGCGGCAAATAAATTAA
>JBHEKZ010000510.1:0-8056 GCA_041859025.1 Melioribacteraceae bacterium
ACCAATGTTTTTGTGGCAGATTGGATTGATAAACCGGAAGATGTTGATGTAAACTTTAAATCAGTAAGATGATTTTTAATTTTACTTCATTGGAAATATAAATGACCGAAAAAGATTTTGTCGTGAAGTGGATTGAAAAAATTAGAGTTGGACTGAAAAAGTTTCCGGATGATTTTTTACATGAAGAAGAATGTACTGTTTTGAATCTTCCAACAAAACTTTTGATATTTCCCCCGCCTCTTTTCAATACATACCAGGTTATTGATGAAAGCGGGGAAACGGTTTATTCGACTGATGAACATTTCAAGGCAAAGTATGTTGTTTATGCAAATCGTTACAGACCAAGGGAATTGAAAATACCAACCAATGATCTTCGCATTTATGAAATTGTTCGCGACTACGAAAAACATTTAGATGTGTTCCTCAAAGAAATGGGAGCAGATTTTAAAAAACTATGGCCGACATCAAAGGGATTTAACAGAATCTCGCTTCAAGTTTTTAACTCACTGGAATTAATCCGACACTAATTTGATTGAACTAAGCGAAAACATTTCCAGCTACATTCTTAAATACTTCGGAGAGAATTATCTCCGTCAGTATCAAGCTTATTATGATAGTGAATACAAACCTTACTTGCGCTTTTCACGATATGCTGATGAGAAAGAATTAATTGCACGATTAGCAAACTACGGAATTACTTTAGAGAAGGTCGAAAGTGTTCCTAATGCTTATCGAGTTATTGAAGGTGCAAGCGTTACCGGAAAAACCTTAGAGTTTATCCTCGGCAAATACTATATACAAAGTTTATCTTCAATGATTCCGCCGATAGTATTAAATCCTTCTTCATCAGATCGAGTATTAGATCTATGTGCGGCTCCCGGATCCAAAACCACACAGCTTGCAGAAATGATGTGTAACACGGGAACATTGATTGCGAACGAGGTTTCGACAGAACGTCTCAAAAGTTTAGTGTTCAATGTTGATAAAATGAATTTAGCTAATACTGGAATTCTACATGGACGCGGAGAGTTGCTGAGCACGGTTTATCAAAATTACTTTGATAAAGTTTTGGTTGATGCGCCATGCAGTGCGCTAGGTATCACACAAAAAAAAGGTGAGGTCAGCAACTGGTGGAACGAAAACAAACTTGTAACGTTTACAGAAATGCAGATGAAGTTGCTGGTTGCGGCAATTAAATCATGTAAAGAGGGTGGAGAAATAGTTTATTCAACATGCACTTTATCTGTTGAAGAAAACGAACTAATGCTGAATAGAATTCTTCAAAAGTATCCCGTAGAAATTGTTGAAGTTACTCTTCCGGTGAAAAGCCGAGCAGCGATGAGTTCCGTTGAAAACAGTATTCTTCATCATACAGTCCCGCTTGCTCATAGAATAGTTCCTTGGGAAATTAATTCCGAAGGATTCTTTGTTGCTAAACTTAGAAAAACGGAAGAGACCGAACGGATTAAAGACGGTAGCAGATTCACAAATGAAACTCTATTAGTTAATGCCGGCAGCACAAAAATAAAGCAGCAATTGGAAGTTTTTTCTGATTACTTTGGGGTTAGCTGGGATGTTCTGAATCGTTATAGATATCTTCTTCGTAGCAAGGATATTTATTTTGTTGATGCAGCCTGGAACTCTCACAATCTTGATTCATTTGTGCGCATCGGTTCAAAGCTTGGTTCAATTGAAAAGCGTGGATACATACAACTTCATACTCTAGCCGCACAAATATTTGCCGATAAGATTACACAAAACATTATTGAACTTACGGAAAAGCGGGACATAGAAATTTACCTTAGCGGCGGAACTATAAAGCGCGATTTTGGAGTTACCGGACAAATGATTGTGAAATTTCGCGGAGATGTTATCGGAACCGCAGTCGCGTCAAAGGATGGTTTGAAAAGTCAATTCCCAAGAGAATATAGAACGCAAGAAATTATTGTTGCATAAAAAAGGCGAGTTCAGCACTCGCCTTTTCTTTATCTAACTACTTTTTATAATTACAACAGCTTACACATCAAAATATTGCTCAAACTCGAATGGAGTTGGGCGCAATGCTGCGGGCTTAATTTCCTTAACAGTCTTATAATTTATCCAAGTGTTAATAACGTCTTCTGTAAATACTCCGCCTTTTAATAAGAATTCGTGATCATCAGCCAAAGCTTTTAATGCGTGGCCAAGAGATTCCGGAGTTGAAGGAACATCTTTCAATTCTTCCGGAGACATATCGTAAATATCTTTATCAAGCGGTTCACCCGGATCAATTCTGTTTTGAATGCCATCTAGACCAGCCATTAAAATTGCAGAGAACGCCAAGTATGGGTTTGCCGATGGATCTGGACAGCGGAACTCGACTCTCTTTGCTTTTGGTGAACTGCCGAATGGAATTCTGATTGAAGCACTTCTATTGTTTGATGAATAAGCCAAATTAACCGGCGCCTCAAATCCGGGAACCAAACGCTTGTAAGAGTTAGTAGTTGGATTTGTAATGGCCAATAAAGCCGGTGCGTGTTTCAGTAATCCGCCGATAAAGTGTAAAGCCATTTCGCTTAAACCAGCATAACCGCCGCCGGCAAAAAGTGGTTTTCCTTTCAACCATAAACTTGAATGAACATGCATACCGCTGCCGTTATCGCCAAAAATCGGCTTAGGCATATAGGTAACTGTTTTGCCGTTTGCTTTAGCCGTATTTTTTACAACGTACTTAAACATTAATAACTGATCAGCAGATTTCAATAGTGGAGAAAATTTCATATCAATTTCGCATTGTCCACCGCTTGCAACTTCGTGATGCTGTGCCTCAACTTCGATTCCAAGACTTTCTAAGTTGAGAACCATTTCATTACGCAAGTCCATTAACTGATCTGTTGGAGGAACGGGGAAGTAGCCTTCCTTAAAGCGAGGTTTGTAACCAAGATTTGGATTTTCATCTCGCCCACTGTTCCATTTTCCTTCATTTGAATCAACTGAATAGAAAGCAAAGTTTGGACCGCTGTCAAAACGGACATCATCGAATACAAAGAATTCTGCTTCGGGACCGAAATAAGCTGTATCAGCAATCCCAAGAGATTTCAAGTAAGCATCAGCTTTTTGAGCAATGTTCCGTGGACAGCGACCATATTTTTCTTTTGTGGCTGGTTCATAAACATCGCAAATAAGCGAAATAGTTGGGGCTTTAATAAACGGGTCTAAAAACATCGTTTCCGGATCTGGAATCAGAAGCATATCACTTTCATTTATTGCTTTCCAACCGCGTATAGAAGAACCATCGAAGCCATAGCCGCTATCGAAAGAACCTTCATTAAATTGACTTACTGGAACTGTAAAGTGTTGCCATTGACCTGGAAAGTCCATGAACTTAAAATCAACAAACTGTATTTTGTTCTCTTTCACATAGGAAAGTACATCCTGAATTGGGGAAGATGATTTTGCCATTGTTACTCCTTTTTAGATTGTATACTTAAACTTGTCGTTTCTTTTAAGGTTGACAGAACGAAACTGGTAACAGTTTTCGTAACTCCATGCCAAGATTGAATTTTAGACAGCAATGCTTCCAAGTCTTTTGTTTCCTTTACAACTACTTTCAAGATGTGAGAACCTTCGCCAAGAATTGAGTGACATTCTAAAATCTCACCAGTTTTACGAACCTGCTCGGCAAATTTTTCATAACTTTTTGATGATTCCATTACGACTAAAACAAACGCCATTATATCATAGTGGAATACGTGTCTGTCCAGTTTTGCGTAGTATCCTTGAATAACACCGCGGTCTTCAAGCTTGTTTAGGCGTTCACTCAGAGAGGGAACCGATAAACCTACTATTTCAGCAAGTTCATTTCTTTTCATTCTGCCTTGTTCTTGCAGTTTTTTAAGGATGGTAATATCTAAGTCGTCTAGCATAACATTACTAATTTAATTAGGAGATTCGTTATTAATAACTGAAAATATAAGGTTGACGTTCCTAAAAAGCAAATCAAATGCTAAATTAATTGTTTGGAGAGGCTTGTAATGGGGTTGCGAAAATTCTAATGTTTCTTACATTTATCTTATTAAAAAGGAGATTCATGAAAAAGATATTTACAATAATTATTGTTTTGGGGAGTTTAAGTTTTTTATCGGCTCAGGTGAATGATCAAATTCAGGTAATCATAAACAAGGTGAGTATTGATACTTTAATTTATAATCTGCGGGGCCTTTCTGGTGATATGTCTGTGAAATTAAATAATGCATCAGTAAGCTTACTCTCAAGAAACCGCTTAAGCCCTGGTAATTCATATGTCCCTACTTATCTAGACCAAATGTTCAGCCGATTTGGTTTGGTATCCCTACAACAAAACTTTATGAGTGATGGAACAAATGTTTATGCTATTCAACCAGGTGTTACTAAACCAAATCAATATGTAATTATTTGTGCGCATTATGATGATATGCCATATAGTGGCATAGCTCCGGGTGCGGATGATAATGGCAGCGGCACAGTAGCCGTTTTAGAAGCCGCACGAATTTTATCTAAATATAAATTTGATTATACGATCATTTATGCTTTGTGGGATTTAGAAGAGTATGGATTATATGGAAGTTATTATTACGCTCAAGAAGCCAACTTTAGAGGAGACAATATAGTTGCTGTAATTAATTTGGATATGATAGGCTGGGATAGCAACAATGACTTTAAGGCTGAGGTGCATACAAAAAATATCAGCAGTACAAATGAATTGGGCCAGCTTTTCATTGACACTAATCAAAAATATTCTTTAGGACTAAATCTCTTTGTTACCAATCCCGGTTCAAATTCTAGCGACCACGCTTCATTTTGGAAATTTAATTACCCGGCAGTTTTACTAATTGAACTTATGAGCGATTTTAATTTATACTACCATAAATCCACGGATGATATTTCCAAGATTAATAAACTATATTTTGAAAAAATGGTTAAGCTCGGAATTGGCGTAACTGCTATTTCGGCAGCACTATCACAAAACACTTCTGTGGAAAATTCAATACCAGCTAGATATGCGCTAAACCAAAACTATCCCAATCCATTCAACCCAGAAACAACAATAAGCTATGAAATAGAAGTTCCTTCAATTGTTACACTCAAAGTTCATGATGTGCTTGGAAACGAAGTAGCCACATTGGTTGATGAGTTCAAATATGCCGGTGTTTACAGATACAATTTCTCGATTAAAAACACGGAGTTGCCAACTGGTGTTTACTTTTATTCGATAAATGCTGGTCGTTTCCGACAAACAAAAAAAATGTTGCTGATAAAGTAGAATAATGAATGCATAATTATGCATCGAGCTAAACCAAATCTCCATCTACGTTTGAACGACCCTTTATAAATGTTTATCTTTGCCTCTAAATATTAACAAGGAGTATTTCTTTAATGAAGTTTAAGAAAAGAACACATACATGCGGCGAATTAAGAGAGACAAATATTGGCGAAAGTGTCGTACTTAATGGTTGGGTTGCTATTCGTAGAGATTTAGGCGGAGTTATATTTATTGAGTTGCGTGATCGATTTGGTATAACGCAGGTTGTGTTTGAACCATCATACAATTATGATGCTCATGAAATAGGGAAAAAATTAAGAAGTGAGTTTGTAATTTCAATAGAAGGTAGAGTTAGAAAGCGTCCGGAAGGCACAGAAAATCCAGGTCTACCAACTGGAAATATTGACGTTATGGTTGATCACCTTATAATTTTAAATCAAGCAGAAACTCCTCCTTTTGCAATTGAAGATAATATTGATGCTCATGAAGATCTTCGTTTAAAATATAGATATTTGGATTTACGCCGTCCTGAAATGCAAAAAAGTCTCTTACTTAGACACAAAATGTATTTATTAACTAGACAATATTTTGATCAAAATAATTTTGTTGAAGTTGAAACGCCTGTGCTGATGAAAAGCACTCCTGAGGGGGCAAGAGATTTTCTTGTACCAAGCAGACTTCACAAAGGGAAATTCTATGCGTTGCCGCAATCCCCTCAACAATACAAGCAAATTTTGATGGTCGCTGGGTTAGACCGCTACTTTCAAATTGTAAGATGTTTTCGAGATGAAGATTTGCGCGCAGATCGTCAGTATGAATTCACCCAAATAGATGTTGAGATGTCTTTTGTAGATGTTGAAGATATATTCGAAATTGTAGAAGGCTTAATGAAAGTGTTTTACAAAGATGTTCTAAACATGGAATTGGAAACACCAATAAAACGATTAAGTTTTGACGAAGCTATGGAAAAATATGGAAGTGATAAACCAGATCTTAGATTTGATTTAGATATGTTGACATTAAACCAAGTTTTTGAAAAATCCGAATTTCGCGTTTTCAGAGAAGCCCTTGATACAAATGGAATTGTAACCGGATTAGTTGCAAAAGGATGTGGAGAATACACCAGAAATCAATTGGACGTTCTTACCGATTATGTTAAGAAACTCGGTGCCGGTGGATTAATTTGGATGCGTGTGAAGGAAAATGATCTCGAGGCTCCAATTGCAAAATTTTTAACGGAAGAAGAAAAGAAAAATCTTGTTCTTTCACTAAATGCTGAGCCTGGCGATTTATTGCTACTACTAAGTGGCAAAAAGATGAAGACTTTGAATATTATGGGACATCTTAGATTAGAAATGGCAAAACGAATGAACTTAATTCAGCCAGATGCAAAACATGCACTACTCTGGGTCACAGATTTTCCTTTGTTTGAATGGGATGAGGATACAAAACGGTTCTATGCTATGCATCATCCATTTACTTCTCCACGAGTTGAAGATATTCCACTAATGGATACTGCCCCAGAAAAAGTTAAAGCGCGGGCTTATGATTTAGTTCTAAATGGAAACGAAATTGCGGGTGGAAGTATAAGAATACACGACGCCACTCTCCAAGCTAAAATGTTCAAGTCTCTTGGTATTTCGGAAGAAGAGGCAAATGAAAAATTTGGCTTCCTTATGGGTGCGTTTAAATATGGAGCTCCACCACACGGAGGAATTGCGTTTGGCTTTGATAGATTAGCCATGCTTTTTGCAGGAAGACATTCTATCCGTGATGTTATAGCTTTCCCTAAAACCTCAAGCGGCATTTCTTTAATGGATGAATGTCCTTCTTCAGTTGATGAAAGCCAATTGAAGGAGCTGCATATTAAAGTTAGATGATTAATTATCCAAATCTTACCTGTAAAATTTTCCAAGTGAGTTAATCTTACCTTTAACTCACTTTTCTCTTTTCTTTAAGTGTTTCCTTTATTATATTATTTTGTAATTAGTTAGAAAATTAGTGCTTTTTCGTAACTTGGTTCGGTAATTGTAATTTATTTAAGGATTTTTGATTATATCAGTTGAAAATAATTAGTAAAATTTACCGAATCAATTCTGGGAGAAACTTTGGGCCAACAACAACTTCTTTTAGTTGTACTTGGAATTATTATTGTCGGAGTTGCTGTTTTTGTTGGCGTTGGCCTTTTTAAGGCAAATGCAATCGAAAGTAAGCGTGCGATAATTACTAACGAATTAGTAAATCTTGCAGCTATGGCCCAACAATACTATCTGAAACCTACTTCTCTTGGGGGTGGAAGCAGAAATTTTACTGGTTGGAGAGTACCAGCTGAACTTGAAAATACTGCGGCTGGTCATTATTCAGTGACTTCATTTCAAGATAGTGTTGTTATTATTGGTGTTGGTAATGAAGTTGTAACTAATAACGATTCTTTGAAAGTACAGATAAACGTTAAAGCTAGCTCTTATAGAACAATCATTCTTAATTAAAATTTAACAAAGGAGTTAAATTATGGGTCAGCAGCAATTATTACTCATCGTATTAGGCGTTATCATTGTAGGTATCGCAGTCGTAGTAGGAATCAATGTATTTACAGCAAGCAGTTCACAGGCAAACAGAGATGCAACAATATCAGATTTAACCAACTTAGCATCATTAGCGCAACAGTACTATAGAAAACCAACAGCATTAGGCGGTGGTGGAAATGCATTTACAGGATGGACAATACCAGCATCGATTGATACAACCGGAAATGGAACATATGCTGCAACAGTA